>JBKPMB010000224.1:0-12535 GCA_046731995.1 Thermoproteota archaeon
GAGACTAGCCTTAGATTCATAATATTAATTAGAGGATTGATGTAAAGGGAAGTAATGTCACCACCGATAGCGAGGATTCCCAGGTGGGTAGTGGAAAGAGATCCTACTTGGGAAAAATCGATTGACTCTAGCCATATGACTCTAAAGTGGAGCAAGAAAGGAACGGATATTAAAGCTGTATCTCATCCTAGTAGCATTTACTGCGATATTATAAGGGAAGTCCATGAGGACCCAGGCTTGTCGGAAATATCCTCAAACCTTCTTGACTATGGTAGACTTGGTTCATTAGCCAGCGAAAATATTACTAAATACTTGTCAAGTAGATACTTAAATTCTAAGCTTAACAAGCCATTTAGTCTAGATAATACATTCTGAAAATATTCGAGCTCATATCCAGCTTGACTGGCAATTGCCGGTACATCTTTCCCAGTCATGCATACGCGCTCAAAGCAGACGATGTACTGAACGATGACTGAATTGGACAAGCAGAGTACCAAACCCACACTATCAACATATGCAAATAGCATTTATGATACACATGCTACCATTGGAGTGAATATATATATTAAAGAAACCGGCAGATCGGTTTGTGCGTAGAGCTGCTGTATTGAGCTTGTCACTTGCGTTTCTCTTGTTACATTCTGCATTATTTATTTCAAATATAAATGCCCAAACTGAAAAGAAAGGTACATTTATCGATCAAGTAAATTTCATACGCTACTTGGATCAGAACTTGGCGCTTCAGGATCTAAAGTCGCATAAAATTGACACATATTTTTTTAGCATCCCGCTTGAAGTAGTTACAGATGTACAAAATGATCCAAGTGTTAAGCTATATGAGACCACGGGCGGCTTCATGGATCTTTTACTGAATCCTGCACCTGCCAGGAGCAATACCGGTGATTTTAACCCATTTTCAATCAGACAAGTCAGATTTGCTATGAATTATTTAATAGATAGAGATTTTGTAGTCAATGAGATCCTAAAGGGGCATGGAACTACACTACTGGATCCATTTGGAGTATATTCACCAGAATATCCCAATGTGATCGATACGGTTCAATCATTTGGATTTAGACATAGTCCTGAAATGGCGCAACAAATGATAGCAGAGGCTCTTACAAATGCGGGCGCTATCAAGGATAATGGGAGTGGTAAGTGGATGTATAATGGAAAACCTGTGACAGTTAAAATTTTAATTCGTCAAGATATTTCTTATAGCAAGTCGGCTGGGGAGGCTGTAGCATCAGCTTTGGAGAATTTGGGATTTAATGTTATGAGAGATTATGGCGATCTAAACAAGGCAACCACCATTATATATGGATCTGATCCTCAAGATCTCAAGTGGAATATTTACCCCGAATTATGGCAATCATCCGGTTTTGCAAAATACAGTCCAGGTACCACGGCCCAGATGTATGCTCCATGGAGTGCACAAATGCCTGGTAATCAAAATCCATCATTCTGGAACTACAAAAACGCAACATTGGATGCTATTACACAGAGAATCTCATTCGGAAATTTCAGTTCCCAAAATGAACGGAACAACTTTTTGCGCAGTGCTATAAAAGATGGTATGCAAGAATCTGTTAGGGTTTTTGTAGCTTCCACACTTGACCAATATGTAGCATCGAAGCAGATGGTTGGTTTAATCAACGATTTTGGTGCTGGTATTCCCGGAAGACTATCCTTAATTAACGGGAGGTTAGCAGATAACAGATCAACCATTAATGTGGGAATGAAAGAGATCTATGTGGGAGCATGGAATAGCATAGCAGGATTCAAAGACAGATATAGTACAATAGAGGCTGCAGATATTGGGGATCCAGCAACCTTTGTTAACCCCTATACTGGAGAAGTTACCCCTGTACGTACTCCATGGATATCTATTGAAACAAACGGACCTCACGGAAAGATTCCAATTTCAAATAAAACAGTTATATGGAACTCGACCGGTCAAAATTGGAGCGAGGCAGTTAATAACACTGTTTCTACGGCAACGAGTAAAGTTACCTATGACCTCAAATATAGCAAATGGCATAACGGCATAATGATGGATAAAAGCGATCTACTTTATTCATATTATTTTGGACATGAATGGGGAACAAATACAGGACCTCGTGATAAAACAGTAGACTCCGAATATACAAGTCAAGCTGCTCAGGCTATCAAGTATGATAAAGGAATTAGGTTTCTATCAAATGATAAAGTCGAATCATACATTGATTTCTGGCACTTTGACGACAAGGAGATCGGAGGAGCCGCAGCTGTCTGGGCTGGAGAGCCTTGGGAAATAACGGCGGCATCAGAGCGCCTTGTGACCTCAGGGAAATTCGCCTTTTCAAGGACTGACTCGACTTCTAAGGGTGTAGATTGGCTTTCGCTTATAATCCCATCACACGCAAACGCTATTAAAGATGAACTTCAAAAGATGAAGGCAGAAAATTACATTCCAAATGCCTTAAGAGGCATTGTGACTACAGAAGAAGCAAAGAAAAGATATGATGCTAGCATTAACTGGATAGCACATCACAATAACGCCATTATTGGTAATGGTCCGTTTTATCTAGACAGTTATAACCCATCCGGAGGAGTTGTCATACTTAGGGCTTTTCGTGATCCATCATATCCATTTCCTTTGGGATATTGGGCAAAATACGAGCACCCCAAATTGGCCTCGATAGGAAACACTAACGATATTCCACGATTCATCAGGATAGGCCAACCGTTTAATTTGCCGGTACAAGTCAATGTAGATGGAAACCCTAGCAATAATGCTACCGTAAATTATTACTTGTCCAATAGCAACGGAAATGTTATGATACGTGGAATAGCAAAACAACCGGTTGGAAATATTGGCAAATTTACAATCAACCTATCCAGTAACGATACGCAGAAGCTATCTCCCGGTCCAAATAGACTAGAGATATTTGCCGCCGGTCCTGACGCTTATAAACCAGATATAATCACAAAGACAATAATAGCTGTTAAAGCAAGACCACGCTAAGCGTCTCCTTTGACACTATATGTGTCCTATAATCTTGAATAATCATCGTTCGGATTGGATTGGGATGTACAAACCGAATTAAAGTCAAGATAGGTACGCACTTCTATATGGCATAGTTGGGGTAAATTTAACTTATTGTCTTGTCTACCAAAGAGATGCGGTGCTTAATATAGATATAGAGTTGTTGTATTAGGTGTTACTACTACCTAGTAGTAGAAAACGTTAAATTGTAAATTGCTCTAGCGACTTCGTAAAAATTAGAAAATATAGGAGGATGGATAACTTAGATTCTAGGCGCCAGCCATGCCATTACGAAGCTCTATTCCTCTGTGATTGTCTTCTGCGGCTTCACTGGCTGATTTGTGCATTTCCGATAATGCACAGCCCATCTGAGCCTCGGGTTTGTTTTTCCTCATTAAGCCTCTGTATAAGCCTGCTTCTAGAGTTTGATTATGAGCCTTTTCCCATTCTTCTACTGGAATGCTGAATTTCTTTTGTATTCTGTCTCTATACCACTCTGGAATAACATTGAATGCGCAAAATGGAATTATTCTCAGATCTGGTGTAAGATAATGTATATCACATCGCTGTAATCTTTCGAGATCTTCATTATACTTGTCCTGAAAATGCATCATTCCCAAAAAAAGGGATCTTACATGCCATGAACCGACTGAATCAAAATTGCGCTTGAGTAGTATGCTTGAGAACATCTTTGCAAGGTTTAGGCCATGCGGCTGCTTCGTTCTGTCAACAAACTGATTTAGTTTCCGCACGACTTCCAACATTGTCCAATATCTATTTTTACCAGATTTGATCTCATCGGCTTTTTCTTCGAAGTATTCTAGCAATCCCTTAAGATCTACAAATTTTGTCAGTGGTATCAATTTCTTCGTTTGAGTATCTTCAAAAACATATGTGCCTGCGCCGCAAGCGAAGTGAATTGACAGCTCATATTTTGGCTTCTTGCTGAATGCTTCGATGACGTCAGTCATCGGCATACATGAAGGAACAGGAAACCATGCATCAGTAGCCACTTCTCCATCAGTTTGCTCTTCAATCCGCTCAATGCAGTCTGGGATAGTTATCCTATATTTTTCCCGTTCGCGCTTAGTCATTCTACCTGTCAAGGACACGGGTTGAAAATTGACCGCATGAACAACGTCCAAATTCTTCTGAGCATAGTTGATAATGCCACCTAATTCGTGATCATTGATGGACTTAATCACAGTGGGGACGAATACTACAGTCATACCACATTTCCTTGCAGATTCAAGTGTGTACGGAACTTCCCAGTGATTCTTAGGATTGGTTCTCGCGCTGATGCCATCAAATGAGAGATACAGATTATTTACACCAGCCATTCTGATCTGCCTCATTGTTTCTGGAGACAACGCAAGTTTTATGCCGTTGGTGTTTAGCTGAACATGATCCACACCCTCTTCCCTCATGATTTTGATAATGTCAGTTATATCATCTCTGAGCATAGGTTCTCCGCCTGTTATCTGAATCGAATTTCCTGCTATGGGTTTCTGAGCCTTTAGCGTCTTCATCATTGCCCTAACTTGTTCATGATCCGGTTCATACAGATATGCCCCCTCAAGACCCTTTTTAACATAGAAAAAGCAATACCAGCATGTCAAATCACATCTGTTGGTGATGATCATATTGGCAAGTCCAGAATGTGATAGATGGTTTGTACAAAGGCCGCAGTTTGTTGGACATGCGCATTTGTCTATCATAACATTTGGAGCTTGAGCACCTTTTCCGTCTATCCAATAAGTGCTAAATTTCCTGTACATTTCGTAGGAACCGAAATATAGCTCTTCACATTCGCCATGTGTAGGACAAGTCTTTAACATGTATACTTTGCCGTTTCTCTCAAAGACTTCTGCGTCCAAAATCATGTTGCAGTCGGGACAAATACTTTGCGTATACCTTATTGTTTTCCTTTCAGTCGCGTTCTTATTAGAAAGATTCGAAATCTGTATTAATTCCATACCAAATTACCTATGTACCTGTATTATTGTAGCTTGAACATACAATTTATATATAAACATAATCTTACCAATCATACGGTGATTAGTTAGTTCCCAGCCAAGGATGACAACGCAAATTGCACCAAAGGTACCAAATTTGCATATTCTACAGGATAAAAGCTCCTAGTGGTATATCCCTTATTATCACTGTTATCTTGACATCTCTGTACCAGCTCCTAAAAAAGGGTATGTACAATACAGTTCAAACTAACATATATGTCTCACTAAAAGCCCTTCAATTATCCTCATATTTACATTAGACAATATGCATACATACATACAATTTCTATTCAAAACAAGCTTATATTACAGCATTCAATTCAAATTCTTAGTAAATAAATGAGCGTTAGCGATAAGTCAAGGAAAGCAATGGAAAGCCTTGGCTTGACAGGCTATGAAACTAAGGTCTACCTGTCGCTTTTGGAAATGGGATCCATGACCGCATCTGAAATAAGTAAGAGATCGGGAGTTCCATATTCAAAGATTTATGAGGTTCTAAACAGCCTGGAGGATAAAGGTTGGCTAGAATCCAGCAGTTCTCGACCACAGAAATTCTTTCCTAAATCTCCATTGACTGCACTTGAAGCTATCCGGATGCGGATAGAAAGTGGACTCAAAGATAATGAAACCTTGATCCTCAGTGAGTTAATGCCGATCTATGAGAAGAGTGGCATCAAAGAGCGACCAGAGATCTGGGTGGCACGAGGAATTTATAATATCGCAGCTAAGGTGAATGAGATTATACAAACGTGTGAAAGCGAGCTACTTATAGCTTTGCCTCAAGTTACCGAAGATTTAGCAAAGCCAGTACAACCTATGCTTAGAATGTTATATGAAAGGGGTGTCAAAATTACTGTTCTTGCCTCGGAAGGAACGAATCCAGAAACTGTAAGGGCTTTGTCTAGAGTTGCACAAGTTAGGCTAAAGAATAATATGTTTGGGGGAGGAGTCATTGGAGATACCAGACAAGTCATGATATTGCTCGGTGAGGGCAGACTTGAAAAAGGTAGCTACGAGCCAATTGCAATTTGGGCTGATCATAGTGGACTCGCCCGGTTCGCAAAGGATTATTTTCACTATTTATGGCAGGATGCAAATTACAAGCAAAAAGACGATAAGAATATTAGAGCCAATTGAAACATTAGTTCTATCTATATCAGACGTCAGATAGTGTTATTTTGATCATATCCTACTTGACATTGCCTTCTTGGTGAGATCTTTTTTTATCCTCGAACGTTCTATAATCTACTCGGACAAACGATGACGAAACTAGCCCTGCTGAGTTTACGGATGAAGTAGATCTTGAGTTTGGAGTTTGTCCAACTTTAGCAAAAAGAACCTATAAGCTTGAACTCTGAAAAAGTCACAAACTTGATAAATGGCTAAATAGCTTTCATAGATATCTTGGTTAACATACAAACTGCTGCTTCGTTAGAAAATTTTAGGAAGTTCATAATTGTAAGCACATGCAGATCTTTTATCCCTGACAGCTATCTAAAGGACTATGAAGTATTTCCGGAACGTGAGGAAGGCCCGGGTGCAATCTATATAGAAGCAGCCGATAAGGTAACATTGAAGAAGATCCGGGAAATGACATTTGTCAATGCTAAAGAGATACTTGGAATAATATATTCTTCAAAAAGCGGTAACACTCAGCTTAAATGGAGACAGACCAGAAAAAAGTCAGGCAGGGTACAGGGAATTGCTTCAGCCAACGCATTGGTAAACCTAGTCGAATCAGGCGTGTTAACTCAGGAATGGGTGGACAGCTATCTAAAGTCAGCACAGTCTAAAGAAGATAATAAATCTTCTACTTCCGCATCTGCTACTACTACTTCTTCATTGGCAAACGAAAAGATCGTATAACAAAAAACCATATAAGCCATCCATCATGATTACTAAAGAAGTAAAGGGCTCTTCAGGCAAATCCTTGATTGCCATCCCCGAAGATGCAGATGACCTCCTCAGCCTGCGAAGAATAATAGAGTGCGGAGACCATGTGACAGCAGACACTACAAGAGTTATAAAACAGGTTAAAGAATATGCAAGACCCGACAAAGGAGATCGGATAAGTGTTCGTCTCTCAATTAATGTCGAAAATATAACTCTTGATGATGTCGTAAACAGAGTGCGTATAAGCGGTACGATTGTCATCTCAAATAACGAGCTCGTCCCAAGGGGAACTCATCATTCACTAACAGTGCAGATCGGAGACATAATAGTAATCGACAAGCATAGAAAATGGAAAGACATTGAGACTAATATTTTAAAAAAATCGACAAACAATTCAACCTTTCTCCTAGTCTCAGTGGACACACAGGAAGCAGCAATTGCTAAGATAACAGGTACGCACCTTACGATAATTCCTAATATTTATTCAGGACAGAGCGGAAAGCGATATTTACAGTCAGCAAAAAATAATCCAAGTATAGATGCATTTTTTGGGGAGATAGCAAACACTATTTTAAGCCTGTCTACAAGAACTACAGAGGGGGACAAGCAAAACGTAAAAATGATAATCTTCGGACCAGGAGAGACTAAACGCAGGCTTTACAATTTCCTTATTGGAAAATATCAGTTTAGCAAAGAACAAAATTCAGTAATCGAAGGTGTGGATGTTGCTGGGGAAGATGGGATCTTTGTCTTTCTTCGTTCTCCTGCTATGAGAGAATCGATGTATTCTAGTAAACTTGCTAGAGTTTCTTCGATACTCGATGAAATAATGAGTCTTGTTCATAAAGGGGAAATAAAGTATTCCATGGGTATGGAAGAGGTCTCTACTGCGGCATCGAACAATGCAATAGAATGTTTAGTATTCTCAGACTCCATTTTCGAGACTGTCCAAGAAGACAGTGTTATACAGCTGTTAAATTTAGCAGAGACACGTGGAGCAGAAATCTTTGCAGTGGATTCATCAACAGATATTGGGCTGAGGGTTTCCTCACTAGGTGGAATCGTAGCATTGCTACGCTATGCCATCCATCTGCGTTCCACTGGCTAAAGAATGGCAGGATTTCAGTTTACCTGTCTGATCCTGCAGCTGTAGACATTGTGGTACTTTGTACCAGCCACGATAGGTAATCTCCGGAGACATCATCCAGCTTTAACTCTAAAATTTCTGGCACCTCGTATGGATGTAGTTTTTTAATTTCATCCTTTAGTCTATTTGCACACCGCTTCGTGGTTTTAAAAAAAACGATGAATTCATCCTGATCTTCTAATTTATTATTCCAATAATAAATCGACCTAACCTTCGTTAGACTTATACATGCGCAGAGCTTTTTTGAAACGATCAAGTCTTGTGATACACCTGCTATCGACTCCTTACTGGGAAAAGTTGAGATAATTAGAACGCCTGATTGCCTTTTTTTCTTTATCATATAATGCTTATCATTTAGATATGTAAATCTGACTAGTTATAATCTTTCAGTGAATGAAAGATTTTTTCAAGCCTTATAAGCTACAAATTTGATCATTACGAATTTCCTGATCAAATGTTATTCTTGCTTACCTATTGCTCAATTACCATTTTCTATCTGCTTTTTGTCGTATATAGTAAAAGAGATACTGTTGAGCGTAACCTGCATATTTGCCAAAGTGCTTTCTCATCATCTCAGAAAGGATCTCATATTTGTACTTGTATAGCAGTTTTTCTTCCATTTTCAATGTTAGCTCTTCACTACAATTCTTTTGTTCTTTATTTGCCTCTAAGAGCCATCGATAGTACAAGCAAATTGCACGTGTGATCCATACATCTATAGGGAAAGCCTCAGTTTTTTCCAGCGAGAACAATAGTATGCAATCAGCGATTTTATTTCCTATGCCATATATTTTCAATAACTCCTTTTTCGAGATGTCGTATTTAGCACGTTTCAAATGCTCGATATCTACATTATTAGAGACAATATTTTGAGTCACTGCTTTAATTGTCTTGACTCTATACCCTACACCACAGGAAAGCAACTCGCTGTTGGTTAATTTATTTAGTCTATCCGCACTAGGGAATGTAAAGAATTCTTTTCCATCAAGGCTGACTCGGTGGCCAAATTTCCTGCAAATAGTGCTGAGCATTCTTCGAATCATAACTATATTTGTGTTGCTTGCGCATGCGAAAGAAATCATACATTGTTGCGGCTCCTGCCTCATAACCCGTAGCCCTGGATGCATTCTGATCGCTCTAGACAAAATGGAATCTTTTGAAAACCCTGACAGTATGCTTATAATGTTATCATCGAGCCTGAAAACATGTCGTTCCCAATTTTTAAACTCTGGGAAAGAAAAGAATTGAATATTTGGCTTAAGTCCTCCATCTTTATCTTGTTTCAAAATGGAAAACTTCAAAACATGATTGCCGTAAATACCATACCATGAATTATCTAGCTTTTGCCATAGAAACATTTGGCCACTATTCACACTGATTTCTGGGTTAATAAAAGAAGAAAGTAGTGATGAATCGGTCAAGCCTCTATGACAATGTCTATGATGTCTTTATCGCTAATTATAATTATCATTATTATCACAGTTTTATTTATAGCAATGTGTATTCCTTCTGCATTTATGGCCATTAATGCTTGCCTCATAAATTTAGTGTGTATTTATAACAAATACTCTTTTTAACTCATTTTTCATAAAAACGATTAGACAATTCGAATAAGCACAGTTTGACTGTTTCATGTTTTTTATACCTCAATAATTTCGCCCACATTGGGAGCACTGGCATCATATCCATATTTTTCTTTAATCTCCTCTGCAAATTTTACACATGACGTTTCGTCTCCGTGAACTGTTAGTACCTTAGGATTTCCTTTCACACGATCAAGGATCTCAAATAATTCGCTTCTGCTATTATGCCCTGAAAACTCAAAGCGTTTTATGTCTGCCGAACATTTAATTACTTTGCCATCGAAAGTTGCAACCCTCCTTTCGAGTAACTCCCTCCCTGGAGTGCGCTCGCCTTGAAAAGAAACCAATGCAATCCCATTTTTATTGTTCTTTGCTAGTTCTTGAATATAGAATACTGCGGAACCACCCACTAACATTCCTGCCGGGGAGATTATCACACATGGTTCTCTAACAATTTTCTTTCTCCTCTTCCATCCTGTGATCCACTCAGCTTCTCCCACAGATCTTTTGAACATTTCTGCATCTCGCAAGAAGTCTGGATGCCTCAACATTATTTCGTTTGCCTTAAGGGCCATACCGTCCATTGCAACTTTATGAGAGAAATTATTTGCCTTTAGAACACATGCGATTTCTTGTGCTCGCTCGACAGAAAATGCAGGAATGAACAGCGTTCCGCCCCTTTCTACTACTTCATCAGCGTATTGGAGCAATTCTGTTTCAGATTGCTCTCTTGGCGTTTGTTCGGTCTGTGAATAAGTACTTTCAATTATCATTACATCAACTGCATCAAGATCTAGATCAGCCGGCCTGAGCATTTTTGATCCTCTTGTGTTGATATCGCCTGTATAAAACAAGTGCTTTTTAGCGTGCTCCAAAAATACAGTCGCGCCGCCTAGAATGTGTCCTGACTCATGGAGGGTGAATGTGACGTCTTTTATAACGTGTTGTTCTCTATACTGCAAGCTTTTTGAATGTTTCATCATTGTCAACAAATCAATATATTCAAAAGGCAGATAGTATCCTGATATCTTTATCATGTCTTCGATAAGTAGATATGAAAGCTCAAAGGTCGGTAACGTCCCCAGTACCTCTATCGCAGAAGATTGAGATAAAAATAGAGAAGGTACAAATCCAGAATGATCCAAGTGTGCATGGGTAATTATTACTGCGTCAAGATCTTTTGGTTTTACATGCACAGGATAGATTGGCTCTCTTTTTAAGAGTACTCCATAGTCAAGCATAATACTTGCGTTATCGCTCTTCATGAGAAAGGCGGACCTTCCAACTTCCCTTGCAGCGCCCAAAACAGAGATTTTCAATTGCTTTCCAAATTACTTGATTTGTTGGTGCTTTAAGTATTTCATTGATATCAAGCTGTAGGACATAAAGATTGCTTATTTGGCTGGAGTCATATGAAATTGGTCATTTATAAAAATATCATCATCAACGGCTGTACACGATATCCATTAGAATAGACCAACATCAAATCTTACACCAAGTTACATGTTATTGTTGTAGCCAAATTGCGATGTCATCGACCTCCATCTCAATCTTTTCGTAATTGATGCCCTTTGCTGACAGTTGAGAGATGGAGCTCCTAATGATAGTGACATCTAATATTCTAGGAATTTCTTAAGATCACCTTTTTCGTGGACCAGTGATAACCAATCGACTACGCCAATTTCGTTAGCAATTTTTTGATCCAGCGCAAGGGTTATCTGCGTTGCAATTTCTCTAGGCTTTTTCAATGTTGTATCTACCTCTGCTACCTTTTCTTTGCCGAACGTCTGCAAGCTATCATAAAGAGAGACACCAATGATTTCACTCGCTACGTTTTCCCTTGTCTTGTCGACTGAGTACTTTCTTTGTTTAAATATTCTTATTAGATCATAGGGCGATCGTCTCAATACGGTCACTAAGTCTATATCTGAACGCTTCAAAACATATGGAGCCAGGTGTCCTACAATTATTGTAAGATCTCTTGATCCTCTCAATTGTAGGGCTAACAATTTGGCCAATTGTTTTGTATCAATCTCTAGTCCATACTTGCTGTGCTTATTGAAAATTGCATCATGACTTATTGCAAGTTTGTTAATGTCTATTATATTTCCGGATCCTATTTTTTCGATAATCGATTTTGCGATAGTATGTTTTCCTACTCCTGGATTTCCGGTGATGACCAGCTTTGTCTTTTCCATAAGGTTTGAACAGTACCTAGACATTTCTGTTCTAAGATGTTTTTGTTTATCGTTGTGATTGGGATATAAATTACTACTGGCGGTAACAGATTCACTCTGATGATTCTAACACATAATAATAACAATAGACATTATGACGTGTTGACGAGCAATATTTTAATTGATAGGTATGATGTTTTTAGATTTCATTACATATTTCTTTGCGTACATGATATGTGCCGTTTGAAGTACGAACGTAGTTGCAATCCTGGATGCCGTATTTGTGGAAAAAGCTTAATTTCACCAAGACCTTAGTAAATAAGCCATGTGTAAAACTGCCATATTCTTTGGAGAAGATCTGAGTAGATATAGCTTCGGCCAAAATCATCCGTTTAATTCCAATAGACTTTATGCATTCTGGTCAAAATTCCAAAGAGAGAGCCTACACGAGTCAGACAAGTTCACAATCGAAGCACCAGTATTGGCAGACGAACAAACTATACTCTCGTTTCATGATCGCGATTATGTACAGCTAGTCAAGAAAGCATCAAACAGCGGTGGATGTTTTCTTGATAAAGGCGATACTCCTGCCTTTAAGGGCGTTTTCGAGGCATCCTGCTATGTTGTGGGTTCCACACTGAGGGCTCTGGATCTTGTCATGAATAATACAGATAGAATAGATCACGCGTTCA
>JBKPMB010000225.1:0-3402 GCA_046731995.1 Thermoproteota archaeon
AGCAATAATCTACAAGCCTTTGCTACACGTTTGCGCTTGATGTTACTGGCTATGGCAATATCTTTTAACGTTCGTGGCGTGTCCATTTCTCTACAAGCAACATATGCTGAAGCAGCAACAAGCCCAGAAATTGTTCTGCCTCGTGCTAATCTCTTATTCTGAGCCTTTCTATAAATATATGCAGCTGTCTCCACCACTGCGTCTGGTAATGCAAGTTTATCTTTTATCATATCAAGCTCATTCATGGCGTGTATCAAGCTTCTATCAGAATAAGTACGAACATTTGCTCTTGAATTCCATGTCCTTAATCTTTGCATTCTAGTATGCATTGCTGCATCTATCATTTTTCCACTTGCATCTCTATTCGTTTTTCCAATGATAGTAGAAAGTCCCATGTCATGACGAGCTAAAGAAGTACGACTCCCTGTTCTGTTGCTATACTTATAGTTTATTCTGGCTGTACCAGAAGTATAATAACCCAATTCTGATCTGTTAATTATACTTTGAACCTTGTCTGAAACTATCATACCACATTTCTTGCAGATATCCTCACCGGATTCTGTGTCTGTTACTAACATAAGATCGCTTCTACATACAGGACATATTATTGCAGATGATATAGGTGACGGTTGCATTATCGAGAATTACTTCTACAATTATTATATCACCAAAATCACATATAATCTATGCTAGAATAGTTAAGTATGCTAAGATAGACAAGGATGCAATAAATCCAGATAAATGATGCTACTGTATTGATGCCGCACTAACAAAGACTGTCTAGACAGTATCAGAAAACATGATTCAAAAATGTTGAAATCTTCGAAGAAAAAACATACATTTACAAACAAGGAGGTAGTGGCAAAGAACCAAGAAGTTAAGAACAACATCGAGTTTGTGACATCGGTTTCAGAAAACATATCGAACCATGTCCATGCTTAACGTAGAATAAGACCACGCTGCTACGAATTCCTATATCACAAAAAAAGCTAAAAGTAGGCAAAAAATCCAAAAATGTAAAGCAATCCTGAATAAAATAATAGTGCCCGACAATGGAATTGGTGTTTTGTATGTCAAGTTCAGTCCTATACCTAATGCTGCGGAAATTTTCAAAGGAGATCTTCTTTATGAGCATATTTCACCTGCATCAGAGAAAACAAACCAAGCAATCGTACGTAGTATACATCACTCCATTTTGCAGCTTCAGCTGGTTCAAGTAGTAGCTCTAAGGAAAAGAAAAGATGAAATTTAGAATGATGATTATTTCTACAGGAAGCAGCAGCCATATTATCAGAAATTACGGGCAATTCTACGCATTCATACATAACAAAAATATTCATGAGCCTTAATTTTTGATAAACTGAATAAAACGTGTTTGTCTGTCTAAAAATTAGACTTTGAAAAATGGTTAGATGTAAAAATAATATAAGAAGATTAAGAATGGAGGTAAAATGTATTGAATATACATTTTTTGTGAAAATATTATAAGGTACATTGGCCAATAACAAATATGTATGCTCTAGTATACTCTTTGAGCGATACAGACGAAGATTCACCACAACAAAAACGGCCCTTTACTGTATGCCCAAAATGTGGACGATTCATTCGAATCGACGGCCATTGTGAATGTGAGGCAATATTTTTTGATATGCTAATAAAAACTGGCTGATTGTTCTACAGATATACATATGCAAGGGACAAAAAAGGGGGAGAGGAACGTGGAAGAGAACAGGACAGAACACCATTTGAAATCAATGATCACTTGAAGATATTTGGCAAGGATGCAGACGAGGTTAACTATAATGGTGTCGGTCCATGTCCTTTTTGTGGTTCACGTATAGATGAATTCAATTTTTGTGCTTGTGGTGGAAATATGGGGGCTGATTGAAATATCGTCTACTCCATCAATGCTTTTGATTAATAAAAATCCATGCAAAGATGTTATTCATATTGGTGCAAATGCAGAAGAATATTATTATCACATCGAATTGATGTGTAATGAAGATATTGGTATAGAATATGGAATACAAGCCTATGGAGAGGAAGCCAAGGAATTATGCAAAGAGATTAATTGGTTTACTATGGCCGCCACTTCTCCTTCCAGATATGCACATAAAGAAGCGAAAGAATCAGTGAAAAACGACGATATGTGTCAAGAAGAGCAGCAGGACGAACAGGAGAAGTTAAAGTTAGTGAAGAAAGCAATTGATTGTATGACTGACTGTTGCTTTAATAATGGTTGCGTATTGATGTTTAAAAAATTAAAAAATGTATGTGTATCAAAGAGAAAAGTTATGTTTAATTGACTTCAGTATCTAATAATAGTAAATAGATCACCAACGCAGTTTGATAAAAGCGATTACATATGCTAATATGGACAATACGATAATCTATAATTTTTTAGGACCTTGAAGTTATACAAATTTTGAGTATCTCCATTCATATTAGGAATAGAGAATATTTTATCTAAAGCACTAATGAGCTACGGATCAGAAAGGAGAACCTATAGTAGTGGTGGCGGCAGTGACATTGGCAGTAGAAGAAGTTTCAGCCAAAAGCCAGTAGAGGTAGGTAAAGAATATGATGTCCAAATCATGGAAACAAGTAGGAGAGGAGATGGTGTTGCCAGAATACAAGGTTTTGTGGTTTTTGTAAAAAATGGACGAGCTGGACAAAAAGTAAAGGCAAAGATTACTTCAGTAGGAGAAAGGTTTGCTACAGCAGAAATAGTATAAGACTTTTTGTACAGATCCACTGAAGCTAAGAATTCAGGCTTGGCTTTTATGAGTTAATTTTACTTTCAAAATGAATATATACTAAATGAAATGTCAAAATTTTGAGCATCATTAACTAATGATGAACCCCAAAGGTTAATTGATCAGCCTTCATTGTCCCAACCAATATTCATTCTATGTAATATTTGTTATTGGTGGTTAATCTAACAATCCCTGGAAAATTTTGATTGTAGATGATGAGCCAGATATATCTTCAGCCTTTTATATGATTTTACAGATGAATGGATTTGAAGTTGACTCATACATTGATCCTTTGCTAGTGTAGTGTACTATTTACTTGGCAGCACAAGCTATTAGCATTTAATCGCTATAAAGCAAGCTTGTTATACAGTAGATATAATAAAAATTTTCTTCACACTAGTATACTATCTTAATAAAAACCTAATAATGACTATTATCATATATATAGACATATGAGTTCCAGCATTCTCTTGGAAAAAAAGGAACAAGAACAACTAGAATCAGGAATACCTATATGCGGTGCAAACCTATCGTCGCCTGTTGTGGACCAAGCAAATTACATTGATGAAATCCATTACAAGATAGGAAATAAATTGTACATAGAAAATGCAGATTAATAATAAAGGGTGACAAAAAGGCATCCCCA
>JBKPMB010000226.1:0-5695 GCA_046731995.1 Thermoproteota archaeon
GTACTCAGACAGCAGCGCCAATCTATTTTCTTTTTGTCCCTATACCAAGACGATGATAATTAAGCTGCGCTTCTAATTCCTTTAATTTGGACGGTATGATCACCAGATGGGATGAAAAGGTCTATGTGCATAGTTTTTGGATCTGTCATTTTCATTAATGCTCCATTATTGTTGTTGTGGTATATCTTTCCATCCATCATTACAGACATAGGTGCATATCCTGAACTCTTAACTAACTTCAAACCCATAGGCCCCCCATTTGGATTATAATGCTTCACATCAAATACAATACTATCTGTAGTTGCATTGTACCTAAAATCGCTTATTCTTACCACACCATTTATATCGTACAAAATGGAGTGACCTTTGCCAATATCCAAAGCATTCATAGGATCATTACCTAGGGACATACCTGCACAGCTAATAACTACCGCATTTGGAGCAACTACAGAATCAGGAAGAGCAATGAAATGTGCTTGTTGACCTGGCTTTATCAAATGCATTACATTACTTCTGATAGAATCAATTTGAATTCCATTTTTGTCATGAACTGATGCATATACAGTTAGGTCATGCAAGTCAAATGGTCCTATATTCTGGGCAGTTCCAACTAGTGCTTTATTGCTACCAGTTGGGATGTTAGAGTAATTCAATCTTATAACATTATAATATGGCACTGGAATCTGCTTTACGCTAGATATAAATGCTGTACCTTTGACTGATTGATTTGGTTCGATTATGAATTTAAATGGTGCTCCAGTAAATGGGTATATGATATTGCCGTAGGTAGGATCTGTAAGAGTCCTAATCACACCTGATTTATCTATCGTGTGAAGACTAACTGTGACACTAATTGGTACATTGCCATTGTTATCTACCACCCCTATAATATTCGGTCTACCATTAGAATCGATGAATGACTCTTGTTTTGTCATCTTGATATTGGTGTTACTATTGTCGGTAATAGCACTAGTAGCATGTGCTATTATTAATGAAGGAAACTGCGGTAGAACAGAAAATGATAGAATGACTAATAATACCAGCATTGATACTAAAACTCCTACTATTACTTTGATCCTTTTGTTACTCACTTTCTTGGACGTTACCATCGTTTCGATGGTGGTGTGCAATTTTAGTTTGCTCATAATAGCAAGAATGTAGTTTATTTGACATATTAAGCAGCCTTACTGGTACGTATGATAAATCATATGTCTTTTTTATTAAGATCTTTTATTTTTACCTGACTTTAATAACAACTATGATATGCATATGGTCATATGGACACTACAAAAATACTGGCAATCAATGTATTTATCGTGATGATACCAATTATGGCTTTAGTATATACTACTATTATGAATTCAGGCACATCATACAACATTGACAATAAGGGCAAAGGAATACAGTGTCATAACGATGGCAGTAATAATGAGATACACGTCAAGATGTTCGATAGTCAAATTGTACCAAAATATATCATTGGAAAAGACTACAAAATTATTCCTGTAAACCCTGCAACAACTGATGTTCTTGTGAATACATGCACATTGGCTTCGCACGCTATTTCTAGATAAGTAAGACTAGAAACATAACTAAAAGGTAAACATATTGTCTTGGTTATCATCCCTACATCTTCTTAAGCATGTATATTACTTTATAAAAAGTAAAACATCATTTTGACTAGTAATAAACAATTTTTACTCAAGCTAATTAACAGCACTATCTATTATACAAATAGAATGATTGAAAACCTTCTTTATGTGATTGCTGGATTCGCTGTTACATATCTGTCCCTGGAAGTGGCATGGCATTTTACCGCTTGTAAAATCAAAGACAGTAGCAGTAAATTAAAACCCTGTATATTCAAGGAAATAAAGACTGTATTGATAGCACCGCCTCAAACACGTGGAGGTAGAGTATACTAATTATGTCTCAGATACAAGAATTAAGAAATGTCTTTCATGGACTGGAAACACTATATAGCATATATCTTCCAAAGGTAGATCCTATACTTCTCAATGATCTTCTATTACGTGAGGAAAACAAATCTGAACGTGCACCATTTTACATGGTAGAAGTATTTACCAAGCCTGGTACTAATTCAGATTGGTGTAAACAACACATAATCGAAACTACAGGCTTTGTTCCTGCAATATATGATAAAGGTACTCACTATGTAACAAATATGCGGCTGACACTTGATATTCTCAAAAGATTAAATGAATTTGATTTTGTAGAAGAGATAACAGGTGACTATACTGGTACTTTAACTGGTATGGGAGCATCACACGAGTCCAGAATGAAGCATAGAGACTGACTTCAACCAAGCTCATCATCAGCTAGTTTGCCTTTGAACCCTCAAATGAGAAGGTCGGGGGCAGCGTATGGTTACTTGGTAATTACATGACTATTCAACTTCTAGCTTTGTAACCATTGTTATCCAAAAAGCTATTCAGCTGCAGTATCCTATCCTCTGTTATTCCCCGACTTTGTAGGTTTATCATAGCCATCATAGCTTTGTTATGATTTGCGCAAATTCCATTGACAACAAATACCTGTTGAGATAACCTGGACACCTCATTTTTCAGTCCACCTATTTTATTGTAATCGTTTATGTCATTGAATAGGCGCAAAGCGGCAACATAAGGGGGTAAATTATATTGTTTTGCCAGTTGATTTACTATATCATCAAAAACCAATAGCTGCTTTATATCAATATTCAAAGCCACGATTTTTTGGGCCAGCGGAAGTACGTTATTACACTTCTTTACCTGCTCTGAAAGTACTTCACAATGGTTTTTCAGTCTATCTTTTTTCTTTTCTAGCCCTTGTATACTACGTAGCTTCCCTACAATTTTCTTACCATCAAATCCATTTTCCTTTGTATTTACCAGAACATTCAAGAGTTTGTCTATATCCTGAAAAGATAGATTATACTCATTTAGTTTTTCATTTAACTTGACATGTTCATTTATAGTTTCAATGCTAACATTCTTACTTTGCAGTATGGCATCAGCCTCTTTTATCTGTTCATCAATCTTTTTCTTTTCTTCTAATTTTTGCTTAATATAAATTGGTACTTGATCAAGCGGAATTGATTGTTCCCTTGAAACAGCAGATAATTGATTTACATATTCAACTACTTTTTCGGGGGACAGGTTGCTAGAATTAATGTTATCTATGAACGATTCAATTTTGTCCTCTGCTGCCCCCGACTTGATAAAATAATTGTATAATCTGGTACGTGAAGCTAAATCAGCGAAATTCAACCGCTGTTTTCTTATCTCTACTGCTAGCTGTCTTATTGAATCGAAATCTAACTCCTCAAGCCCAACTTTGTAGCTAGCTACAATACCGCTGACGGTACCTGCGCCTATATTATTTTGTTCAGCTATAGTATCTCGGGGGAAGCCTAAAATCCATTGCCTGATAACATTCCTTCGAGTTTGCTCATCTGTGATGTGATGGCCGTCATTTGGAATTTGGAAATGGAATGGAATTGTACAAGCATGCTATATACAGTATTCCATAGACGACGAAATATCGGATAGTTTGGCAAGTATTGTAACCTTTCCTCATATGCAGAAGAAGGTTACACAATTAGCAGGCAGAAGATATTTATGGACATTTTTGCAGAAATTAATATAAAACATTGTTTCATTACAAAATGAAGATAAATATGAATAAAACATCGTTAGCTATCATTGCACTAGCAATAGTTGCAGCAACAGCAATAGGATTCGTATCAACACAAAGCGCAGCAGCACTGTTTGATACCAGCAACAACAGTACACAAAGCTCTACTCAGACAGGTACTGCTACTGGAGGCGCTGGCGGCAATGGCGGCGTTAGTGTTTTCAACAATGCCAATGGCGGCGCTGGCGGAAGTGCAACTGTAAGCCAATTCCTTTCTCAACAAGCAGCACAGTCTGGCGCATTTGGAAGTTCAAACAACACCATCAGCTCACCGTGATAAATTGGCTGTACATGTGTTGTTGATTGACTATCAACTGCATGCCAAGCCATAAACCTCTTTATTTTTTGTATTAGATATGAAGCATGAATATATTTATCAATCAATAATATCAATCTCTATCCTGGCAAGTTTAGATTTTTATGTTCAAACAATTTTCGGGTAATATATACAGCACTCTAAATAATGTGAGATAGGGAAAGAGAAATGCGGGTCTAATCGCTCCCCGAATCCTAAAGAGGTTAAAGCCTAGGTTAATGTTACCAAAAATGGTGACGTTATGTATATCGTTTGTCTGATTTGATACTATGATTTAAAATTGCGCTGATTTGTCATATTTTAAGATAATTCCTGTATAAGCCTAAGTATTATATTGATGAATATCTAGTGCCTATTGCTGCAATGCAATGGTGTTTTGTTCAGTGGCAGTGGGGGAGAATGCAACCACGTCTTCTCCTCCACTCCACCACAGGCATGACTAAAATAAGAAGTTTATAGCGAAGAGGATGAACGCTGAAGTACTTCACGGTAGTTGTTCTGAATCAGCTCCATAATAGAGCTGTTCAATATGGTTAAATTGAAGGCTTAATTATACTCATTACCAGTTTTGCGATACCTCTGATGTATAGATATCAGTCTGCTTATGTCTTCTTGCGTATCTGCGGGATTACATAACTTGGCAATCTTCAAGACATCTCTTACATCTCTACTTCTTGTTTCTCATACTGCCGCAGCTATCTGTATTACTATGTTCTGAGGTAATTTTTTAATAATCCTAACAGATATTGCCTCAAACTCTGGATAAGAGTATTCTGGGATTTCAAAAACAGTGAATCGACTGAGCAATGGTTTACTTAATCGCTCTACACCATTCGATGTTGCAAATATTACCACATTCGCCCTCACAGTTTTGATATTTCTCACCTTAGTATTAGTAAAGGTTGCTCTTTCCATCATAGGTAGCAAACCTTCTTGATCCTTCATCGGCATTTTGTCTATCTCGTCAATTATGATAATTTCTTTATGCTGATTTTCTGCTACGAATTTTTGTAACCCTGCTTTAGTGGTAGATGCTCCTTCTGTGAAGTAAACCTTAGATCGCATGTATTTCTCTATCTGTAACATGAACAAGGATTTAGCACAAGCGGGTAGGCCAGTAAGTAACGTATGAGCCCTTTCGGGGGACTCCAGTGCTCGCAGCGTCATTTCTTTTATGTCATCTAGTCCTTCAATCTTTGAGAAAACTCTGAGGGCTCGTTCTCTTAAACCTAAGAGCTCAATTTCATATGCTTCCTGTGATTTGTGCCTTTTGAGAAAATTAAACATGACCTATCATCCTCCTTAGGAGGCGGGGGACAGTTGTCATTTTTGGTTCATCTTCCCTTCAGATATCTCTCAATAGCTCTTCTAATGAAAGTGCTTCTAGGTACATCTCCACGCTTGTTTTCAATTTGCTTTAACAATGATGTGGGTGAGGTAATTCCTAGTTTTTCTGTTCTATCTATCTTAGTTGTACTAACCATACCAATATATCTAATAATACTTAGCTATAAGCGTCTTCATTTGTCCTAAAAATGAATAGGACGCAGGTTCAATTCATTTCAATATTGGCTGTGCAGTACAGTTAAAATGATACTTTGTTCCTTGAAGATCATTAGAAGAAATAGGCTGACTGAAAGTGCCTACATCTCCTGGTGCAAGCACGCTTGGTCTTAATGGTAT
>JBKPMB010000227.1:0-7781 GCA_046731995.1 Thermoproteota archaeon
ATTATTCAATAATAATCAATAGCTGATGGTTACCTCGTTGTACTGTCAACGTTCAAAGTTATAACTATGATAGGCAGTCTATGCATTATAGTAGCAATTCTAAGAAACAGGACTATATGCAATTCAGTAAATTTATACATACTCAAAGCACAGTAATCCTCTTGCAGATTGATACCCATATAGAACACAGAAGCAAAGCATCTTACTTGTACGACAAGGAAAAGTACAAAGAAATGCAGCAGATACAGCAGAACAATTGTTGGGTTTTTGGTTTAGATAGAACAGATTACAGCACTCTCAAGAAGAATAATGGAAGGACGAAACGGCATGAAGAATTAAAAAAACAGAGTAAGCGACATGGAAACCTAGATGTCTTAATGCTTAGAGACTGGATTCATTATACGATATTAAGTGTATCGGCCACAAGGTTTGCCGTCAAACCCAAACATGATTACTTCCAATTTTAGCTTACCGCCCGAATAGTCATGCATTTGTTTATGTACTTTTTTACATACTAAGTCAAAAAATCTAGAAACGTTGTTTTTGTCTATTATTTCAGAAACATGTCTTGCAGTATTTGCTCCCTTTATTTCTTCTATTACCTTCGATGATGAATTGCATTCTGCAGCAACTCTTGCCATAAATTCCATATCTACATGCGATCCTCTAACATGTGTTTGCTTGACGCCCATAGCCATTTTTGTTAATTTTCCAATGAATCCTGCTATTATAACTTTATGAATTTTTTTATTAGCACATTGCTTTATGGCATAACCAGCAAAATCTCCTATTTGAATAAATGAATGATCAGGTAGTAGCTTTGCAAATAGTTCTTTAGCAAAATCTTCACTCCTTCCCCCTGTCGTAAGTACAACCGTATCTACACCCATTGCAATTGCTACATCAAGGCTTTGTCTGATCGAGGCAGCAAAAGATGCTGTAGAATACGGCAACACAATACCAGTAGTGCCAAGTATAGATATGCCTCCGATGATACCTAATCTAGGATTATCAGTTTTTTTTGATAATTCTTCACCTTTAGGAACGGAAATGATGACATTTATACCACTACTATTTAATTTTTTAGCTGCCACGTCCATGACTGCTTGTTCTATCATTTTCATTGGGGTTTGATTGATTGCTGCTTTACCAATTTCCAAACCCAGGCCAGGTTTTGTGACCCTGCCAACTCCTATACCACCATCAATTATGATCTTTCCGACTTGATCAGTGAACGAAACAGTAGAGCAAATTTCAGCACCGTGAGTAATATCTGGATCATCTCCAGCGTTTTTGATAACTGCAGATGTAGAGGAGCTATTTTTTTCGATTTTTGTCCATGCAATTCCTAACTTAGCCGTACCTCCTTTGGGTAAGGTAACAAAGACATCATCAGCAGCCTTGCCTGAAATCAAAGCTAAAAGCGCTGCCTTAGTTGCAGCAGTTGCAGAAGTGCCGGTGGTGTATCCTGTTCTAAGTGTCCCTCTCCTTTTCTTTTCCTCAATAATTGCAGGAAGTTCTTGCGCTTGTTCAGCTAACATCAGATCCTGTTCTCTATTTTCTTCGTTATTGCTATTTTCGGTACGAATTGAACGCATCTCCTATAATATTACATTACCATTATCTATTACATAGTATTGTCTGTAAAGCTATCGCTTGCAATCCATACAGCACTTCGGCTGCTTCGCCATATCCGTTCCACAATTTCATTATAGGTATATAGCAGTCCTATCACTTATCAACAGCATATTTTGCTAATGATGCAAACAATGTCAGCAAATGAAAATCCTTTCCTCTACCAGAAGAACCTGTATAACTACTATGCCTACCTTTCTTCCAGGCGACTGCAATTACAATTCAGAAATCATGGATCGTTTATATGTATTGTGATTCTTTTTAGATCATTTAATAATGAAAGTCTGAATTAGTCAGACATGTCTTCTGCAGAAGTTGCAGCCAAACTAGTCAAGAACCTAGAATCTGAAGATTATAGGTTGCTCAAAGTTCTTGCATCTGGACTAAAGCAACATGCGTCACTTACCAAAGATGAAATGGTAGCTTATTCAAAAATGCACGAAGACAGAGTTAATTTTAGGATTAGCCGATTACATGATATGAAGCTAATTGGTAAGAATCAAATGGGATATTCTTTACTTATGATGGGTCTTGACACAATAGCATTAAAAATACTTGCTGATAATGATATCATTCTAGGAATGGGAAAGCCTATTGGCATAGGTAAAGAATCAGATGTATTTGAAGCAATTACCCCTACCAAGGACAGACGTGCACTTAAATTCTTTCGAATAGGCAGGATTAGCTTTAGAGAAGCAAGAAGGAAAAGAGCTTTTGCTACTGGTCAGAATATTCATCACTGGTTGCTAATCAATATAGATGCAGCCAAAAAAGAGTGTGACATGCTTGATCAATTAAGACATACAAGAATTAGGACACCAGTCGTATATTATCGTGCTATGCATTGTATTATTATGAATAGAATAGAAGATGGAATTAGACTCATAGATGTTAAAAAGCTAGACGATCCAAAAGGAACTCTACAAGACATTTTATATAACATAGGGATTGCTTATAAACATGGTATTATCAACTGCGATTTAAGCGAATATAATGTGTTATTAGACAATACAAACAATATATGGATTATTGACTGGCCTCAGGCTGTTTCGAGAAGACACCCTAATGCTGCTGAATTAATAAGAAGGGACGTCTATAATATCGTGAAATTCTTCAACAGAAGATTTAATTTGACAAAAAATGTAGACGAAGTGTTAATGGAGGTCATTACAGCGTCTACTTAAGCAGAGTAGAAGTCCTGTCAGTCTTTTCCCATGTAAAACAGGGTTCGTCTCTACCAAAATGGCCATACACTGCAGTATTCTTATAGACTGGTCTTTTTAAATCCAATGTGTTGATAATTTCTGCAGGCCTCATATCAAAGGTTTCTTGTACTTTGTTTTCAATTCTTTCCTCAGCTACTTTACCTGTCCCAAATGTGTCTACCATTACGGAAACAGGTTCAGCTACGCCTATTGCGTATGCAATTTGTACCTCACATTTATCAGCCAATCCTGCTGCAACAACATTCTTGGCTATATATCTTGCCATATAGCAGGCAGATCTATCTACTTTTGATGGATCTTTGCCTGAAAAGGCACCGCCACCATGTCTTCCCATACCACCGTACGTATCTGCAATAATTTTTCTGCCTGTGAGGCCAGTATCCCCTGGAGGACCACCAATTACAAACCTTCCGGTGGGATTAACAAAGAATTTGGTCTTACTATCAATCCAGTTTTGGCAAACTGGTCTTATCACTGTATCTATAACTTCATCTCTTAGCTGGTTCAAACTTATATCCGGTTCATGTTGGGTAGAGATTACGACAGTATCAATCGCTCTTGGTTTACAATCTTCATATATAACAGACACCTGTGATTTACCATCTGGCCTAATCCAGCTCAATTCTTTTTTCTTTCTCACTTGTGACAACTTCATAGTTAATTTATGAGCCATTGTGATTGGTAATGGCATTAATTCTGGTGTCTCATTTGTTGCATATCCAAACATTAGCCCTTGATCTCCTGCTCCCTGATCTTTGTTTTTTGCTGTACTAACGCCAATTGAAATATCAGGACTCTGCTCATGTAACGATGCTAACACAGAACAACTGTTGTAATCAAAACCGTATTCTGGCTTATCATACCCTATCTCCCAGATAGTATTACGGACAATTTTTTGCATATCCACTTTGCCTTTCGAAGTGACTTCTCCAGCAACAAAGACAATACCTGTAGTTGTTAGGGATTCCACTGCAACACGTGATTCAGGATCCTGTCGGATAAATTCATCCAATATTGCATCAGAAATCTGATCACATATTTTGTCTGGATGTCCTTCAGTGACACTTTCTGAAGTAAAGACAGATCTTCTAACCATCATCCATCTACCATTACCATTACATGAGTAATGACGTTATCTGCCATTAGAATTCTTTTTCCAATCTTATAAAGAGCACATTATTACCTCTAATTACAACCTTACCATAATTTGCTACAACATCAGTTCCATTGAATTCTTCTGCATCCACAAGAATTAAATTCATATATGTATCGACATTATTCATTCTTCCACGATATTCTACCTCATTCTTCAATCTCACTGCAACTCTTCTGTTTAGTGAACGCTGTAATGTAGACAAAGGTCGTTTTGGTTGTTGCTGTGAAGGCGTTGAAGATGACAATTCAATTAATCACTTTGCAATTCAAAGCCACATGGCTACAATAAAAAGGTTCCCTTATCATAGATAGCATATTAAATTTATTGTAGTACTGATGATCAGTAATAGTAGTCGATGACAATCATACATACTGGTTCTACATCTATTGATCATCTGCTTGGAGGTGGAATACATACAGGGACAGTTACTGACATTTATGGCCAGAGTGGAGCAGGTAAATCGCAATTGTGTTTCACACTATGCGCTAATTATGCTAAACATTCTAGGCAAGATGACAGGATATTGTTTATTGATACTGCAGGGACATTTAGACCTGAAAGAATTTCTGAAATTGCAGGATCTAGAAAAAGTGGTACCGTGCTTGATAAAATCATGTTTGTGAGGGCTCTTAGTGTATATGACCAAATAAATGCAATAGATCTAGTCTCCGATATTAATCCACGATTGATAATAGTTGACACAGCAACAGCATTAATTTCTGATGAATTCAGAGGGTCCGCTAGGCATTTGATATTAATGAATTATATTCATAAATTATCTCTTGTTGCTATTAATTTCGATTGTGCAGTAGTATTAACAAATGTTATTCGGGATATGCCTATAAGAACAACATTAGTAGACCAGGGTGGACACAATCGTAGAGCAGCAATAAAAACCACAGCGAACTTATCCCAACAGCGGGAGTTTATGGGAGCTTCGCTGTCAATTTATATACACATCAAGTTAAAACTTGAGATCATTAATTTAGAAAAATCACTATTTGGCGCAAGTCTTATGCAACCTATACAAAAGTATGGAGTACTGTTCAACATAACATCGAAAGGTATTTCAAATGGATAACTTGTCTATCGAAATGGTAAAGCTTTACACATATGAATCGATTTAACAAGCTATTTATTACAGCGTTCCCAATTTTTGGAGTAATCAATTTGAGCCTGTATAATGACGTGAGAATATCTTTATAAGTTTGTTAAGAAAATGGGAAAAGAGATTTTTAAACGTGTAGTCAATGTTTCTTTACGATCTTAACTCCAAATACAATTTTTGGGCGGCTGCGTCTTCTCTATTTTCAACATTATTCCATTATCATTTTCTCCATTATCAATGCATAGTATTGCAAACAACAATCTATTTGTTATAATAGTTTATAAGAATACCAAATTTTGAAAGTCCAAATCCTGTATAAATTATGTCATATATTTTTCCACAATTGAAAAATTTGCTTTGTTAACTAGTGTAATAGTACATCTGAACCAATACATATTGCATCTTAATCTAACAAGCATAAAGCTAATACAAACGAACTAGAAAATAATAATAACGGATCCGAATGATTCGAAATTGCGGCATTTATTTATTGTCTATTCTTTAGAAATCTACAAAATATCTACTGGTTAGAACTGTAACTGGGAATGAAGTATCAGACATAATACCCATATCAACAATAATGATCAAGGTATAGAACGAATGCCAACATGGCTACGCCGCTATATGAACTTGAATTCGTGCTTACATTGCACTACATTATGAGAAGGTCACAATAAAATGAAGCCAGTTTTAAAACAGCAAACTTATAATAATTTAACTATTTCTTGTTTTTAGTATTAATACAAGAATAGATAAGTTAAAACAACTATTAGTAACTAATAGTCAGCCATACAAAGTAATACTAACTATTCTTATGCATGCTTGTATACTTGTTTTATACTGCTAACAGAATAGCTGCAATGACTATTGTCTTGCTATCGTTAATAATCTCGCATAGACGGAAACAAGCCTGATAAGCCATACTGCAGATTTATCCTGGACTGTTTACTGAAAAATGATAATAGTCTTTGTTCTCAACTGCCTATAAAGATTGAATGTTATGTACTAATAGTAGAATAAGCTCCAGGCTGTGGCGGCAATGGCTGCTAGTGGTGCTAGAGCTATATGGAAAGGAAGTATATCATTTGGACTAGTGAATATTCCAATTCAGGTATTTTCTGCTACACAGAAGGAGGAATATACTTCATTTAATCAACTATGTAACAAAGGACATAAAATCAAATATATAAAATGGTGTCCTCTAGAAGAAAGAGAAGTCCAATGGTCTGAAATCAAAAAAGGATACGAAATTACAAAGAATACCTATCTGGTTTTAGAGAAAGAGGATCTGGAAGGAATTAAGCTCAAAACAAACAATACTATAGAGGTTAAAGAGTTTATAGAATCAGAAGATTTTGATCCTATTTTTGTAGAGAAGAGCTATTATGTTGGGCCTGACATAGGTAAGAAAACTGCCAAAATATCAAGCAACAAAGCATATTCTTTACTTGTCAAAATACTAAATGAGACTAAAAGAGTGGCAATAGGAAAAGTAGTATTAAGAGAAAAAGAACACGTGGTTGCTCTAAGAGCATACCAAAGAGGGCTTGTAATGCACCAACTAAAATACCTAGATGAAATAAGGCCAATGGATGAAATTGGCGACTTAGGCAATTTGCAGCAAGTCGACTCAAAGGAGTTATCTTTAGGAAAGACGTTAGTAGAAAACCTTACCACTGAAAAGTTTGACCTAGGCCAGTATTCTGACAGATATGCAAAAGAGCTAGAGAAGCTAATAGAAGCTAAATCCAAAGGTCAAAAAGTTACCATTAAAGAACAAGAGGAAGAACCTGAAGAGGAAACAACAGACATACTTGGGGCACTTAAGGCTAGTCTTAAAGTAAAAGATAAGCCGTCAACAACAACGTCAACTGTAGCTAAAGCTAAAGGCAGGATGAGTATGGCTGCAGCAAGCAAGTAAAAGTAATATGCAACAATCCTCCTCCTACAAACCAAGAATAGAAAAGATTCTAACATCACCACACGAATACATTAAGAATTCGTTTAGTTTTGAGTATAAAGATTGTACATATTGTGGAATTAGAACTGAATATAATTGTATAAAATGTGGTTATTGTTATAGTTGCCATTGGAAGATAGAGCAGCTAGAAGAGATTGAGCTAAGGGATAATCTAAAGGATTTCTATGTGTCAATGTCAAAAGTCAACAATAATAAGGATAACAACCAGAAACCAAATGTAAAAGAACAAGATGGTACGGCTAGGGACGATCAAGTTCAAAGATTAGAAAAATGGGGAACATTAGATGTATTAGGTCAACCAGCTGAGCCAATATGCACTTACTATAGATGTCATCACAAGTTTTCACTTCATGGTACAAGAGGATGCAGGTGTAAGCATCCGATGAATAAGACATTAGGCATACTTCTAAGATATGGTTGAAAAATGGCGTTTGACTGCTTGTAAACTCTAAAGATGAAT
The DNA here is from genome assembly GCA_046731995.1 of Thermoproteota archaeon. Classification (GTDB taxonomy): domain Archaea; phylum Thermoproteota; class Nitrososphaeria; order Nitrososphaerales; family Nitrososphaeraceae; genus JAFAQB01. The sequence continues at coordinate 7,567 of JBKPMB010000227.1, forward strand.
TCTACTCAGCAGAATCATTGTTTATGGCATTGATATTGCAGCAGCAAAAGACCATAAACGAATTGATTTTCAAAGTATCAGAACGGAAAAAAGAAGCTCAGGGAAGTTAACGTAGTGGGTGGATCCTAAAATGCCATAATCAAATTGAAATAAATCGTCATGTGTTCTTATAGTATTGTATTACAATAACTTTACCTCTTTTTCAGATACTTCAT
>JBKPMB010000228.1:0-3106 GCA_046731995.1 Thermoproteota archaeon
TAGTTACTCTCACAATATTGTTGTCGACCTGTTGAGCAGTTAATGATTCACCACTTGTCTGTACATGGAATCGTAAGTGCCATGACTTCGCGTTCTTTGCATGAAACCTTTCCTTCATTATTTTAGCATATATCCGCCTAGCTGCTCTGAATTTGGCTATCTCCTCGAAAAACTCCATTGTACAGCAAAAGAAAAATGACAGTCTGGGAGCAAAGTCATCTACTTTTAGACCACGATGAATACAAGTTTGGATATATTCTATTGCATTTGCAAATGTAAATGCCAATTCCTGTATAGCGTTGCAACCGGCTTCTCGCATGTGATATCCTGAAATACTAATTGGATACCATTGAGGAACTTTTTGTGAACAGTACTGAATCATGTCGCCGATGAGCCTTATGGATGGTTTAGGAGGATAAATGTAAGTGTTCCTAGCAATATACTCTTTTAGTATGTCATTTTGTGTTGTGCCTCTAAGCTCTGTTGGAGGAACACCTTGGGATTCTGCCACAGTAATATACAATGATAGTAATGTCGAGGCTGTTGAATTAATTGTCATAGAAGTGCTGACTTTATTTAATGGAATATTCTCAAAGCAAGTCATCATATCCTTTATAGAACTAATCGCCACTCCTGTTCTTCCGACTTCACCTTCAGATTGAGGATCATCGGAATCACGTCCTGTCTGAGTAGGCAGATCAAAGGCTAAAGATAATCCTGTCTGTCCATGTTCAAGTAAAAACTTGAATCGTTTGTTGGTCTCCTCAGCACTTCCAAATCCGCTATATTGCCGCATTGTCCATAATCGCTCTCGATACATATTATGATACAAGCCTCTGGTATAGGGAAATTTTCCTGGTTCCTCGTCATCATGCATCTTATTATTGAACTTCAATAGGTCGCTTTTTTTGTAAGCCCTCTTAACTGGTATGTTAGAATCTGTTTTTACTACATCAGGTGATGATGATTGTGATGTTGTTGATGATGGTGCCATATCTCTCTTCGATCACCTCGCCCTCAAAACTGCTGCGGCCAACTCTTCTGCAGCTTGATAAGGATCTATCTTTTTTTCTGCTAATTTATCAATAAAAATTAAGTATTTGTTATTATTGTTGAGTACAGCTGAAACTTTTTGTTCTACTATATCCAGCACCATATCATTCAGCTCCGATTCAAGCATTTTTCTTTCTTTCTCTTTATAACTACTACTTCTTGCCTTTAGTAAGTTATCAATCGTATGTGCTAATTCCTTAATTCCCTTGCCTCTCTTTGCAGAGGCTCTCAGAACGATTGGTCTTCTCTCGGTATTTCCTATCAAATCCAAAATAGAATTAAAGAGAGCTCCTGCACCCTCTAGATCATCCTTATTAACCACATACAAATCTCCAATTTCAGTCAAGCCTGCTTTGATAGCTTGAATATTATCACCTGTATTGGGAGTAAACACTACAGCAGTTACGTTGACTATATTTGAGATTTCAACTTCGATCTGTCCAGCTCCTACGCTTTCAACTAGTACAAGATCATACCCTGCCGCATCTAGTATTCTAATTACATTTCTGAGGGATTTTGAAACTCCTCCAGCAGCACCTCTCGATGCTATACTCCTCATAAACACGTTGCCACCATCCATAGCATCTTGCATCCTAACTCGATCTCCCAATATAGCCCCACCTGTAATAGGACTGGTAGGATCTACTGCAACAATGGCGACTTTATATCCTAGTGCCTGTAAACTGGGAACAAGCTTTCCTATGAGAGAGCTTTTACCTGATCCCGCAGGACCTGTAAACCCTACAGTTTTAACATTACCAGTCTTGGTAAATATTTCCCGTATAATAGTTTGCGAATCAGGCTCACAGTTGTCAACTATGGAAATGGCTCTTGCTAGGGAGCGTCTTTCTCCTTCAAGAAGACCTTTGACTACCGCTAACATTGTTATTTGTTACTACGGCATATCTATAATATGTTTATTAATGTCAGTTCACATGTTCAAGGAACTATTGTAACATTATTTTAGAACTTTTTACAGGAAGTTTTGTAAAAAGAGCCGCGGATTGTAAGGATCTGCATTAGCGTCAACATGGTTAAGAATTGAGATACTAAGCATTAACATCGGCGATTTTAACTAGCACTAAGGAAATAAACTCTAATGTCAAAGTGTGTATGATGACTTGTTTTGAAACAGATGATTTAGAGTTGACATTATTATCAATCAATTCATCGTCATCCTTATGCTCATCACCATTATCACCACCATATACAAAGTTAATGATAGACGAATTTATACGAAAGCCATTTTCAATTGAGAAGTTGATGATATTGATTAACAAGCACACCATAAGTGAATTAAAGGTCCAATAGCATCCACTTAATTTAAGGGAAAATCATGGAGATGTGGGAACAATATAAATAGATTCTACGTTAAATTATCCAATCTCGCTAAATCACCCTACTACTGTGAATAAAATTGGGCAAAGAAATACGAATACGTGTGTTTTTAAGGAAATGGTAAAGATAAAACGAATGGCGCACTATCCTCTTGTTTTGTAGCGGTAGTGGTAGTTGTCGAACGATCACGATCGCTTGAGCCTTGCTGATCAGTACAGTTTGATCCTTGCTCACATGTTGGCTGGTCTCCACTTTGACTTTCGCCTGTATTGCCTACATCATTTGTGGCTTGATCATTATTTTTATTATCATTATCATTATCGCTATTACCTAATTTATTTGAACTGTCGGAACTTTTAGTCTCTGAAGTGATGCTACTATCTCTACTACTGTCACTAGATGAATCATCTGTATGACCAACAGTTTTATCGGAGCTGCTAGTACTAGATCCGCCACTATTATCACTGCTGCTGTCACCATCGCTACCATTACCAGTATCTTTAGATCTGCTGCTGCCGCCATCATGACTCTTGCTGCCACCATCTTGTTTTTTGACAAACGCTTTGTGATGAGTCGTTGACGATTGCGACGAGACAGCAGAGACAGAAGAGTAAAAAGAAGAACCAAGTATCATAACTGTAACTGCCATTATTACCGATATATAAGACATAATTTTCTGTCTTTTGTGAAACATTATTATCAACTCACCAGGTCT
>JBKPMB010000229.1:0-8075 GCA_046731995.1 Thermoproteota archaeon
CTTCAATTCCTTTGTTTTTCCAGTGATATTTGTTAACGATGTTAGATAGACCATACCAAATAGCGCTATTTACTATAATTGTAAATAGAAAGCCATAGTAATATGTCATAATTGTACCTGTCATGGCACCGCCTATTAGGAATGGTATACTTGGAACCCACGCCGCAAGATATCGAATGGTATAAAGAATACATGAATGACAGATTAGGACCAATTAGCGAAACATTTGAAAGGGTTAAGCACTAGTGTTTCTGCTTGCATTCTGTATTAATGTCAACCAGATATTTTCCCCTTCAACTGTTATCATATGCATCAAATAAGTTGACAAGAATGGTCATAGAATTTCGGACATTTCCTAGGTTAATGGTGCTCTAATACAATGCTCTTCAAGCTCTAAATTCAATAATGGCACAATCACCTGAATTATTACGAAGTATTTGCAGCCTGCATCCTTTGGATTAGTTGATACATATTGTCATGACATTGACATTTGCAAATTTTGTTGTTTTTGAACCATTGATAAGTTCTATTATATTGCCTTCACATAAATGATGATCGTTTTGAATACACTTTTCGGATTTGTCCACTATCTACATTATAGAATGTGAAATTTAATAGTTACCTTATCCAGATTTAAAGAACTAGATTCAGCAAGTCACGCAGTGGGTTGATGGTGTTGTACAGATATTGTATGCATGTTTTAATGTCAACCATTATATCAGATATAATTTTCCATAGATTGCCCAGTCTAGCCTCATCCTTTCGCATATGTTTCTGCAAACCAATGTGGAACGACTAGAACAAAATATGATGTCATTAAAAACATTGATATCCTCTCCAAAGGAGGGAGCATGTATATATTTATTTATACAAATATATCAAATTTCTTACATATCTAATAGGAAACTAGAATCAGTCAAAGTCTGGGTATGTCCTGATTAACTATACTGCAGATAGCATTAGTGGACTAAATTTATTAGCATCTTAGGTAAATACAGTGTTTGTATATTGGTACCATCCCATGTGCAAATGAACAAGGCGTATGTAAATGATAATGAGATACAAAACCAAGAATTATTGACGTTAGACGCCATCTCTCCTACATGGGCTAAGAGATTAGAAGAGAGCAAACTACTTCCCCCATTATCTCTTAAACGATTACAATTGTACCTTGAACTTAAAGACGCTTCAAAATGTGTAGTCGGAGAAGCATACGGTTTTTCTTCGTCATATGCATATGATTGTAAATGGTGTTCTAAAATTGGTTGGAAGTTTATGTTTTATTTTATGATTCATTCATATTCAAGGTTAGAGATGACGAAGAAGGAGTTTGTTAAACATTGGAGCGAAAAGCATCTTCATGTCTACTGACAATAACAATATTGATTGGGACGAAGTAGTAAAGAAAGAGGCAAGAGGGATTAATGATGCTGACTTTGGAGAAGTTCAATTGACAATTGGAGATACAGTTCTTACTGAGAAAGGTATCACAGATAAAAAGAGATTTTATTTACCAAAAAACCTTGTAGATAAATTTGACGGACATACCATATGGTTTAACATAACAGAGGATGAAGCATATAACACATATAGGGACATTGAAGAAATCTTGTAAATCAAAGCATTACTGACAGGACACAACCTTAGGCTTTCAAGAAATTAATAATCAAACTTCTTGAGTGAGTGAAAAATATTTTACAAACCATTTATTGTAACTATGTAATCAAAAGGGCTTTAACTGAGATAAATTCTACTGACATAGTTAACAAAATACTTGTTTCAATTACCGTTGTAATGTATTTTGCATATAGTAGTTGGAGAGCTAAGAGCGCCTCGAATATCTACTACAGATTTTCTGTATATTAAGTTTATTGGTGACAGAAGTATTGATGAAAAAGATTTTGGTAAAATACAGAAGGATAGAGTTGTAGAAATGAGGAAATGGTCTAACAAATTCAAAAAAGTAATCAAAGAGCAAAAGGCAGCAAGAGGAAAAAGTATCAACCTTGCAATAGTATCGGCCAATAACCATTATGCTGGCTTTGGACCTGAGAGTGCTAATATATTCAGAAAGATGATTGGTCTTCCTTCACTAAATTGGCAAGAAGATAAGAACAAGTATGATAAGCTAATTCAAACAGATAATGCTAACATTCCCAAAGAACAAAAATCACTCTCTGATTATTTGTAGATATGTCTTATCACCGCATATGCTATCACATTATTTAGATTGTAAGATATATTCATCTGGAAGGAGAATAGTATTGGATATAACGAATGGAAAATTTAGGAGTTAAGACAAACTACTACACCTAAACCATAATCATGGAAATTAATTATCTAGTAAATTTGCCAAGTTGTTTTGCAGTATCGATTACCTTGTCCAACTCCAAACCTACAAATGCAAATACGATATGCTCTATGCCCATGTCTTTAATTCTTTTAATATCTTTGCCTATTTCTTCAATAGTTCCAGTCAAAGGAAACCTTTGAGGTTGTTGCTGTTGTCCAGTCCTACCACTATTACTTTTCTCTTGCGATATTTGAGGAAATGTCAGAGTAACAGTTTTAATTTGGTCAGGAATTCTATTCTCCTTGATTGCTTGCCCCTTTAATGATTTTATGCTGTTTTCTATGAAATCTAGGGGTCCACCCATAGAGGGCAACCAACCATCAGCATATTTAATAATACGCCTAAATGTGTTAGGGACAAATCCACCAAGATAAATTGGTATATGGGGTTTTTGGATAGGTTTAGGTCCTATTTTTGATGCGGGTATATTGTAAAATTTGCCTTTGAACTCAACAACATCATCTGTCCATATCTTTTTTAGTACTTCAACAAATTGGTCAGCTCTCTCACCTTTATGCTCAAATGGAATATTAGAAGCCTGATATTCGTCTATTGACCAACCAAGACCTAATCCGCAAATAGCTCTTCCTTCTGATAAGACATCAAGAGTTGCAAATCGTCTTGCCAATATTACAGGATTATGAAATAACATATCTATTACAGATGTACCTAGTGCTATTTTGTTCGTATTTGCAGCTACATAGGTAAGAGTTTCTAAGGGGTCAAGTACATTTTGTTGAAAGGTAGGAAGACTGCCATCAGGAGTACCTGGATAAGGCGTTTGTGGCTTTAACGGCCAAAGAAGCCGCTCACCAACCCAAATTGAGTCAAAGCCTTCCTTTTCTGCACCAAGTGCTATTTTTAGTATGTTTTCTTTAGTAGCATAAGGACCAAATTGAGGTAAATTAATTCCTATTTTCATGAACAGATTAATTTCAAATTGACATTATTACTAATAATTCTTCTGTGCAATTGTCGTTATACCACTATGTCATATCTAGTACAATTGCTGCCTTCTTTCAATTTCCTGCATTTTAGCTGTTAAAGCCATGACTTGGTCTGATAGCTGTGCTATAGCATCGTCTTTCATTTTGTCACGATTTCTCATGATTCTTTAGTCATATTTTAATAGGTTCAGATGTTAGGACAACATGTATTTTAAACTATGTGTCTTCTTGTCACACAATAAATTAATACTACAGTTCTGTAAGTCTAACAATAGTTAACATAACCACAAAGCTGCAATTACGTATGGCTTCCTAAAGACTTTGATTTTCACATACGGTTACACAAAGGACGTGATAATTGGGGTGAGGACTTCATAAATAATAATAAAGACCCACCTAAATCGTGTGCTAGATGTAAGTCAAGGTCTTGGAATACACTCCCACAAAGAAGGTCAAAACGAAACCATGTGTTAGATGATGAGAAATGGATGAATGAAGAGCTCAGAAATAGTTTTCCTTTTGTAACAAACAAAGCAAGGTAGCATTGCTTATACAGAATCGATTAACCCCAGCTAATATCATACAAGCAAAACAACGAACCAACTAAATCAAAATTGGATGCATGTATGAGAGCTATTTTGATGCAAATAACAAGATCCAAAGCGGCAAATTTATCCCGCTAAGACACAGGGCTGCCACATCAGTGTCAATAGCGAATATAATGATAGTGATTCTGAATTAAGCGAGTTCTAAAGTTTAGTGATCCCACCGCATATGCTGCAACTTGAACCGGCTACAATGTATGCTATCAAAAATGATCACTGTATTAATAAATAATTAAGAACATTAACATATATCACATATCGTTTATTATTCGAGAAAAAAGCTTAACAAGCTAATTATCTATCTTAAAAACACTAGTAGCATAATGTTAGAACCGCTAATAATGCAAGTAACTGGGGTAGAGCTTCAGGGGCTTGTACAAGTGTAATTGCATTATCGACAGCAGTCAGCCATTGGAGCTATAATTGCAAAGTTCATACAAACGCATACAAACAATCAAAAGCTAAAGGTATGGGCTGACACTGTATCAAAAGATTTGAACTAAACAAAAAAGTCGCTGCAAGCTACTGATCAATGGCGTATTAGAAAACCAATCAAAGTTCACTACTGGAATGGCTGTCATTAATCAAATCTTGACTCCAGAGCAGCAGAAGATATAGCTGCTCAAGGCATCAACATAGACGACCTAAAGAAGTAACTAGATAGTTGTAACAAATGAGCTTACTACAATATATTCTACTGTACCAGCCAAAAGGGCAGCTGCCCCAACTCCGACGTTATAACAGAGCCATAGTGTAGACCTACTACAGGTAGAAAAGTACATCCCACTGGATGTAATCATGAACAGAAGGCAACTAAGAGATTCTCGGCAATTTTCTTTTGAACTTCATTCTTGATCTTGGAGAATTTATAAGGCCTTTAATAAGGCTTGCAAACGGACTATCAGGAGTAACACAAAATCTAGCTTGTGCAGTATTCTCAAAAATTAAGATGTCATCAGTGGATTGTAAATATAATACGTTGCAACACTTGACAGGGACGGACAGACTGACCACTATATATGATATTACCAATCCCAAAATGCTGAAAATATTGCCAATCCAGCAATAGCCAATCCCCCATATAGTAAAGGCATTACTCCTAAATATGCTCCAGCTGCAGCAACACCAATGCCGCTAGCTAGCATAAGTGCTTCTCCAATTCGTCTTTGATTTCGCATGATATCGATACTTAAATAAGGTTAATAACCCCTTATGGCTTGCATTGCCAAGTCGACCATAAGGGGTGAACTGGTTGCATACGCTGCAGAAATATAATAACATACATGCCATGTATATACGTGCATACATACACTAAGATATCAGATGAAGGGTCTCGGCAGTAGGAGTATAAGCAAAATCATAAAGCTAAGCTTGTATATTATACTGTTAAGCGTGAAAATGGAACATCTACTTAAAATCACACATGAAAAATGGAATGTTTGAGCACAGGTATGGAACAGCAGCAAACAGAATGGAGAAGAGACAAAATACAAGAGCTCTGTAGCAAAGGATACAGCCAAAAAGAAATATCCCAAGTATTGCAAGTTGGACTAGCTACAGTAAATAGAGATATATCATATCTGAGGAATCAATCTAAGGCTAACATCAAGAGATACATTGACGAGAGACTGCCAGAAGAATATGAGAAATGTCTTGTAGGATTAAATGCAATTACAAAAGAAGCATGGAATACATCACAGCAAACAGAAGATAAAAGAGAGAAGATACAGGCATTGTCATTGGCTAAAGAGTGTTATTCTATGAAACTTGAGCTGCTTACAAATGCTACATTAGTAGATGATGCTATTAGATTTGTATCATCTAACAGGTCAGAAGAGAAGCCAAAACGATCATATTCTAGCAATACAGATGAAGGTGAAAATGAAGAAGGATCAAACAAACCTGACTATGAGGAAGATAAAGATCAGTTAGAAGAGGAAACTGACGAGGTAACAACAAATCAAGTTTTCTGAATACTAGTTTACTAAATCTTTTTCATAGATAAGACACTTTGCATTAATCGACTAGGGACAACAACACGTCTAATATAACTAAGATAACAACATGTTTTCAAATTAGATTGAGTCTGAATCATTGCTTGTCATAACTCATTCTTCTCAAATAAACAAATAAAGAAAGAAAGAAAAACCAAGTCATTCTGTCTATAATCTCTAAAATAAATTAAAATAGATACTGCATTAACAACGAATCAGCGAATAATGTGATAGTTCATGAAAAAAAATAGAGCATGTCTAATTTTTTTGTGACTAAAATGTATTCCTAGGTATTTGAAACTGCAATTTCTGCAACCATAGTATTTTTTGCCATCTAAATCAAAACCAAATATAAAAAATGAATAATCTATTGGCCTTAATCTTTTGTTACAATATCTGCAATATCTGATTTGTTTATGATCATCAATAATGTGATTATTCATTTCAAGATGCCCTAGGATCTGTCATCTCATACCAACATGGTATACAGCAGTTTCCATACTCATTGTAGATCTGAATTTCATTCTTTTTGCATTTGTCACACAATGTATTTGTATTCATTATACTATAACTGCTAGATATAGCATTTATTCTGGACGTGCACATAGAAGATCAAAAATTGCCATATGTAATACTATGTAGTACATCATATATTGTATGTGGACATCCAGAATATAGCATTATAATGCATAAAAGCACATAATTTATGGCTATTAGCAACTATTTTTACAGTTGCAGTGAGAATCCTGTTGCAAACTCTGCCATAATAAAAATGATAATAAATTGAGAGACTGCCTGCATAGCAACTACCTTGACATATCTCCTCATGAGTTTCTGGATCTTTGACATATCTGGTTCACTTTTTCTCAGCTCAAAATATACACGAAGATTAGTAGGTAAGAGGATCCCTAACCCTTGTATGAACATCGCTGCTACTATAACCAACACTGCAAACATCCAATAAGCTACTGGAGGATGCAAAGAAATCAAACCTAATCTTAAAGCAAGGAAATAACCTGCAGTAGTTGTAACAGCAGATATCGTTGGCATGTAAAAGATCATCTTTGGCATAAGCCAGAAGATAACTTCTTTACGCGTAGAAAGACTAACATTTCTAAGTACTGGTCCTAGTAGAAAGGCCATAAAGATATCAGTTCCAGTCCATAGCATAGAAGTAAATACATGCACGTAATTGAGGAGAAGAAAATTAGTAGTCAGAACTGCTGCTATTAAAGCAATTATTGGTATAGTAATCCATATATTTGCACGTACAGATATTGTTGGAATTCTAGTTTGTTGCATATATAGATCCATTTTTATCAGCTGAATCGATCCTTATAAAGACAGAAGATTACAAATTGTACAAATTATTCGACGTTCTCTCTGCTGTACCAGGTTTAAATAAAAAGATTATAAACAAAGCGATACATACATGCTTAAATTCCTTATGTTCATCCTTTGAAAGGGCTAGATGAAGAAACGCTAAGATAATTACAAAGTGCACCAGTAGATGAGTTCGAGGTTAAAGCTATTAACTTAATGTATAACCAAGAAGAAGATAGGTTTTATTGCCTTCTTGAAGCACCAAATAAACAAGCGATAAAAGATCATCATAATAAATATGGTTTTAAGTGCGAATGGATTACAGAAGTAAAAACCACAGCTTAATTTGACATAAGACATCAATCAAAAAGCCATAAGTGATATAGATTCTTTGCTGTGTTCCAACGTTATCTGCAGCAGTTCTTAGGCAAGTTACACCTTGTCCAATTGTCTAGATTATTGCAATATGTGTCTCACGATCATTTCAATTATCATCTTACAGTACTATCTCTTGTATGGTTTTTTGTTGATAAATAGTTATTGGTGTCAAGTTGAATGACCTCCAGTGGTAGAGCTTCTTTATTGGCTATTTATTTGATCTTAGATTTCTCAAGATTGCGCGTTGTAGCATAAGTATAAGGCCCCTTCCTGCTAATGTTAAGGCTGTCTCAAATCCTATTCCGCTTGAACTTCCGGTAGTTACTCTGATTCTATTGGCATTGCTGGATACCATAGTTTTCCCAATTCACCTATATTATGCCTTATTCTATCAAACATATTATTACCCTATATTACAATTCCCATTAAGAAGACACATATCAAAGGCGTTGAAGAAAACAATCGTCTACTAACT
>JBKPMB010000230.1:0-18586 GCA_046731995.1 Thermoproteota archaeon
ACAGGAATTTTTTTTCATATCTTTAGTGGCATCGCCTAATCCCTCTGACCTGTATCTTGCAATTACTTTATCATATTCTGCATCTTCACCTATTTGCAGCTATAGTGATTTGATAAAAGATGGACTTGCACCATCTACATACACCATATCTATGCCGTACTTGCTCATCAACGAGTATACAGTATATAGCATCTAGTTATAATCAGGTCTATGATATTCTTCTGCACACAATATCTGTACAATTCCATCAACCCATTAAGTCACTACAATACCAAATGCTGAGCTACCATATGCTGGGTCTATACCCATAGATCTTGAAGTAAAGGAGTAAAACGGAGTGAAATCATCAGGATCATATTTCCTGCCTTTTTCTATTGCTGCTTCAATATCCTTTGTATGGAAGACCTTTCCTATCTTGCCTAGATATTTTAGGTTGTATTCACGTTCAAAACTTGAAGCCTTTGCTTTTTCTATTTCTTCTTGTGTATATATTTTGCCAATATACTACCAATCATAACCCTAATGTCTCTAGCGCAAAAATAGTGGAAGTAAGAATACTTGCGCTATTTTTTTGTCAGCACTACACGCAGTAAATATGCATATAATACTATTATTGTTGTTTTGAAGTCAATTGCTTTGCTGTTCCGGTGACAGTAATTCGATGCACGTAAGACCGTAGTTACTATAATAGAATTTCACGAAAATTAACTCTATTCATTTGTGAAATCCCAGCAGTTCGTTTATTTGTCTTATAAGCTCCTCATTTTTAATTGGTTTTTGAATAATCTGTTATAATACTATATGATGGCCTATACTGCTCGTAGAACATTTCACTGGCTGTCAAAAAACAAACCTTGAATTTATCATCAATCTTTTTCATTTCTTCATATAGTTTAAAACCATCCATTGCTGGCATTTTTATGTCAAGAAGTACAAGATCATACAAATCAGGCTTAAAACTATTTAACGCCAAGACAGGATCGTCAAATGATCTACCACAAAACCATTTTCTTCTAATACAGTTTCAAATGTGTAGTTTACATCTGTTTCATCATCTACTATTAGGATTCTTTTCTTTTTTTTGTTGTTATTATCGGATCCCAAGTGGTTTCATTTCCGCTTCTCTTCGTTTTCTGTCAAATCATTGGTAAAGTAAAGAAAAAGACAGCACCTTTTTCATCGGTATTATTCTCAGCCCACATTCTACCACCATGAGCTTCTACAATGCTCTTTGAAATATAAAGTCCAAGTCCAGTACCTTGGTATGATTTTGTGGCAAACTTTTGAAATAACCTTGGTAATACCTCAGAATGTATACCTATACCAGTATCCTTTACACTTACGATAACCTTGTTTTCTCTCTCTTCTTTCTTTACACTTACTACAATAGATCCCTCTTTAGTAAATTTAATAGCATTGTTTGTCAAATTTGATATTACTTGATTTAACCTTCCTCTATCTGCTTGTACAAACATAGAATCATCATCATGTTTATCACGCTGATATGACAAGTTGACATTTTTGATTTCGTGACTTCTTCTAGCATCATTTATAGCGTTTGATATTATTTCATCTAAATTAAGCCGTTCTAGTTTAAGGTTAAGATTTTGACTGTCAATTCTTGTTACATCAAGTATGTCTTCACTTAAGCGTTGCAATCTATTTGCATTTCTGATTATGACTTCTAACATCTCTTTTTGCTTTTGTTTTTCATATTGAGACACATCATCGTCTATCTTAGAATAAATGATTTGAGTGAGGCCAAGTATAGGTTGGATAGGAGTACGTAATTCATGAGCTGCTATATTGATAAACTCTTTTTGCGTTTTATCATGCGTTTTTAATTGCTCATTTGCTTGCTCCAGCTGTTTATTTGATTCCTTTAGTTGCTGATATAATTCAGAATGTCTCCAAAGATTTTCAAATATGGAGACATATGATAACACTGTTGGCTTGCTATTTGAATAAGTTGCCATTCCTACTGCTTCTATGAAATTTTGCTTTGAATCGTCTTTTTTCTCTATTACTAGAGATTCTTTTCTATCTACTACCACAATAGTAACTGTTGTAACTGCATTTTTTTTCGCTACCCCTGCTAATAATTCCCCATTATTTTCATTAGTTGATTGTACATCTATACCTAGTACGTCAAAACTCTTCTTTTTAATCTTAATTTGTTGTTCTCCCTTTTCTGTTTTGCTATCTCTTCGCTCACTTGCAGACGCGATGTTTTGTAATTTTTCTTCTATAGTATCTTTGGTAGGAGTGAGAATTCTAACATTTACTCCATGTTCTCTTTCTGCTGCTTGCTTTAATAACTCCATTATGCCAATGCGCTCTTTGCGATAAAAAGCATTAACTGTAGGAAGTACTAGTAATACTTCATGGTTAGCCGATTTTACCATATCAATGAATAGCTGCTGTATATCTTCTGGACTTTGAATGACCTCTGTTTTGCCTAAAATAACGCCTTCTTCTATTTCTTTTACCTTCTGTTCAGCAGGTACAGATTTATTCCACAGATCTTCAAATATTGAATTATAGTATCTAATGTAAGGAGGTTCAGTACTAATCAAAAGATTTTTTGCAATTTGACCTCCTTTCATTTCATCTATTGTTATATAGAGCTCTTTAGAAGAAATAGCAAAATTCATTGGTGGAATGTTATTGATATGCCTGATCTTCATTCCTAAATCAAGATAGGCCTTGACAAGCTGTATATTGTCCTTGTTTATCGATCCAACCCATCTTGTGTTATTGCCTCTTCTAGTACTATCCAATAGTCTTCCTTGCATTTTTTCAAAGCCTTTATTGTAAGTAAGCATTAGCAATCCATCAAAAGTTGAGCATATTGACCAGCTATCATCTTCTGATGTGTTAATTATGTTTTGTATTTCTTCTGATACTTCATTTGGATTTTCTAAAAACCTTGTTTGATAATGTTCCTGTCCTATTACACCCTCTTTTATCTCTTTTATCCTCTGTTCTGCGGATAGACCTTTGTTCCAGAGAGTATCAAATATGTATTGATGTTGATCTACAAGTTCCTTTTGGTTACTGTAAATTATCTGTGATGCTATTTTCCCTTTTTCAAATAAAATTATAGGAGCAAGATATTCTGATTCACTTAACATAAAATTTCCTTTTATACCTTCTAAATGTCTCATCTCATCAACCAGAGAAATCAGCTCGCTACAAAAAGAAGCATTATCCCTAGATATATCAGTTAGATATCTTAATTTTACACCTCTTTTCTTTGCATCATTAAAAGCAGCTCTTATCGGATCAATTGTAATGGCTAATGGCGGCCTTGTATAATTCATGCAAGTGTCTATTTTTTTCTTTGAATTACCAAAAAGTTGCAGTTCACTCCTAATTACATTCTGCTCACCGTACAGAACCTCCGTTGGTACTTCCTCCGTTAAGATAGATATATAGCTTGTAAATATAAAAGAATATCGGACAGGTGTATTATATGTTGAGTAATAGCTGGATATTCACGTAAGATCTAATTTTTATCGTCGTCGTTATTTCCTTGATTTAGGTAAGCAATTGGTTTAGAAAATTTGGTTCGTTATTGCTTCATTTAGTTCTCCTGTTTGCTCTTCTTGCTCTTCTTCTAGCTGATCTTTATCTTCACCATAAAATCAGGCTCATTTGATTCTTCGTTATCATCATTTTCATTTGTATTACTAGAAGATGATCGTTTTAACTTATCTTTGGATGTGTGAGATGATACAAACCTGATCGCATCATCAACCACAGTAGCATTTGTAAGTAAATCAAGCTTCATTGAATAACACTCCTTTGCTAGTGATAAAGCTTGAATCTTCTCTCTGTTGTCTATATTGTCCTGCTTAGAAGTATTCCATGCCTCTTTTGTAATTGCATTTAGCCCAATAAGACATTTCTCGTAATCTTCTGGCAGCCGCTCGTCAATGTATTTTTTGATGTTGTGTTTGGCCTGTTGCCTTAGAAAATATACGTCTCTTGATAATAGATAAATCAACCTGCAATACTTTTGCGATATCAGATTGACTATCGCCTTTGCTGAGCAGTTCTAAGACTTTATTCCTGCGCCATTCCACTTGCATTTTTGTGCTCATTTATTGCATTTCTCCATGCGTGTTTTTCAGAATACTTGCATTTTGCACGGTTAAATGAGTCTATACTACGAGGGACAACGCTATATTACTATTATATTAAGTTAGCTTTATGTATTTCAATAGTAGCTATTAAACATCCTACACCGGTTCTTGAAGCAGAAAAAGACGATTCTTTTCCAGGTCAACCAAAAAAGTATTGATGTATTAACATCCCCAAAAGCATTGTCTCTGCATACTCTATTACTATTGCAATTGAGCTTAAAATAAGAATCATTTTTAAAAGTTCAAATTGCGCATATTTAGAACCTGGCAAGTAACTCCTTAACGCAGTAGCTATGTGACATCTTCTTTGATAGTCTCTTTGGCCTGATTTCTCAAGTATGCAACGTCAGAACTAATGGAAGCTATTGACACCTGTAACTGGCGTGCTATCTCTGCATAGCTTAAGCCTCTGGCCTCATTTCTACTACCTTAGACCTTCTCCATTCCAACTGTTCAGTTTTCGTGCACAAAATTCCAGATTTTCCCTTCATAAACTTTAGGGTTGTCAGATTCTTAGATTTATCTGATTTGATGGATGAATGGGATAGCGGTGCTATGCGATTATAGCTACGCCGTAGCTAGATAAGAACTAACGTATTGAATGACCCATTTGAGCTACCATCTTTAGAAGAGACCGAAGAAATGGATAGCAGCGATCACAACCTGGATGATATCGTAAACAAATGTATTAAAGCCTATGAGCAGGTGCATCCAAAGGAATGACTTGATTTATTTTTGACAAAATTAAATTATAATTACTTCGGTTCCGATAGTTCGTGATGATGCAAGCCTCTAAATTTCTCATGAACCTGATTCCTATATAAAGTCAATCCAATTC
This sequence comes from Thermoproteota archaeon, assembly GCA_046731995.1. GTDB lineage: Archaea > Thermoproteota > Nitrososphaeria > Nitrososphaerales > Nitrososphaeraceae > JAFAQB01. The sequence continues at coordinate 4,987 of JBKPMB010000230.1, forward strand.
TTGTAGCGTATGGCTGTCCCTTTGCAAATGATTCTGCTAATTTTCTAATGAATTCCATTTCTACTTTTGGCGGCATTGGTGGATCAAATGGATCTACATATGCTTCAACTATGGTGGGTTTTCTCTGCGACATTGCTTCGCGCATGACTATTTTCACTTCTGCAGGATCTCTAATAGCATATCCTTTGCCACCACATGCCTGGGCAAAAGCAGCAAAATCTATTGGAGTGAACTCTACGCCATATTCAGGGTTTCCAAGAAAAGCCATTTGCTCCCATCTAATCATACCTAATGTGTTATTTTTTATTACTATCACCTTAATTGGTAAATTATATTGAACTGCCGTTGCAAACTCACCCATAAGCATAGTAAAGCCACCATCTCCAACAAATGCTACTGATTGTCTCTCTGGAAATGCAAGCTGTGCTGCTATAGCATAGGGCAAGCCACAAGCCATACTTGCAAGGCTACCTGATAGTGAAAACTTCATCCCCTTTTTGATTTCGATATAGCGAGCTGCCCAACTAGTAATTGTTCCGCTGTCTACAGATATTATTGCATTCTCTTCTAATTCTTCGGATACAGCAGCAGCAATAACCTGCGGTTTGATCGGTGTATCAGTCCTAGAACTTTGTTCTTTCAATAAACCGTTCCAATTTTTCATTGCGTGCTGCTTTGATCTCAGGAAGTCAAGACTCTTCTGTTTTTCATGTAACAATGGAAGTAAAGCAGACAACGTGAGCTTGGCATCTCCTACTAACGCTATATCTACAGGATATCGTAGTCCAATTTTCTCTGGTATGATATCGATTTGGATCCCTTTGGCCTGTCCTGGTTTTGGAAGATAGTCTATGTATGGAAAAGATGTTCCTACCATGAGCAATGTATCTGCTTCACTCATAGCGTCAGTAGCCGGTTCAGTTCCAAGAAGACCTAACCCACCAAGACTATATGGACTATCATCTGGAACTACTGCTTTGCCCAATAGTGCCTTGATGACAGGAGCGCCCAATCGTTGACAAACAGCAGTCAGCTCATCAGAGGCATTAAGTGCACCTTGTCCTACTAGTATTACAACTTTCTTTCCTGCATTAAGTATTTCTGCAGCCTTTTGTAGTAACTCATAATTAGGAATTGTTTCATAGGTAAAGATATCTGACGTATGACCAGGAACTTTGTGTCTTGAATATTTACCATGCAGCCTTTTTTCCTGAACATCTATAGGAATTGTTAAATGGCTAACTCCTCTGCGTCCAAGAGCACTCCTGCATGCAAGGTCTACTACCATCTCAGCATGTTCCGGTTCATTTATCATATTATTATATACTGCAACATCCGAAAATAATTGTAAGAGGTTCACATCCTGCTGATAACTAGAACCCATCAAATCAGAGTATGTGCTACCGGTAATCGCTATAACAGGCGTGCTATCCGCTTTTGCATCGTACAAGCCATTTAAGAGATGTATTGCACCCGGGCCAGACGTTGCAACACAAGCTCCGAGTTTCTCTGTATATTTTGCATAAGCACAGGCCATGAATGCTGCCGATTCTTCATGTCTCACTAGTATGAATCTAATTTTGTCTTGTCTTTGTCTTAAAGCTTCAATGAAACCATTAATGCCGTCACCGGGTAGTCCGAAAATAACATTTACATTCCAATCAATTAATGCTTCAGCTACAATGTCGGCAGTCCTTAAATTCTCATATTCGCTCATACCATATTATGTTATGATCGTATAGGAAATATATGTATATGATACGCAACACGCAAGCAGATAATGCGAATGTCATCCTAGCAGGCATAATTGTTTCTCAGTATTCCTGTTTGTTTTGATGCAAAGAGAGTTTATTAACATCGCAAGTCATGAGATAAAGAGTCCGATTCAAGCTCTTCGTGGTTACTCTGAGCTTCTACATAGAAATCATGAGAAAAGAGAACAAATATCTCAAGCAAATTAGAAGTGTTAATAAATTAAGCAGACTTACCAATGATATACTAGATGCTACAAGAATTGAAAGTCAGACATTAAAGCTAAATAAGGAACAATTCAATATAATTGATTTGACATTCAATATTATAGAGGATTTCAAAAATGATATTCAGGAGAAAGGCATCGATATCAAATGATCTTATGAACCTTTCAATCATTATCTGCTGGAAGAAGCAGATAAAGGAAGGATAGCACATGTAATTTCTAACTTGTTGAACATTGCTACAAGTTTACGCATGGTGCCATGACAACTATATATATTGATGTCAATAAGGAACAACAAATTCACAATAATGGCATAGATAAAAGGATAATCTTTAGAGTCAAGGATAATGGAGCAGGCATTGAACCAGAAATATTACCAAGGCTATTTACTAAGTTTGCCCCGAAATCAGAATCAGGAGCACCGGATTGGTTTGCTTATTCCAAAAGCATTATAGAATCTCATGGTGGCTAAATATGGGCCAAGAATAATACGGATGGCAAAGGAGCTGGCTCTATTTTAATTTACCAATAAGTACATAGACGGTCCATTATAAAAAAGATCCTTGGCTAACGGAATGTATTAGCATACGCAATTTGATAGATTATTGTTATTATGATCATCACAATCGTCCGTTCTTCATTATTCTGATTCGTCATTTTCTAACGTGGTCCAAGGAAACCATTTTCCAATAATTTTCCCCCAATCAATTTTTATAAATAAGTATAGTATGCCACCCAAAATACCAACAAGGCATAATCCTCCAATGATAAGATAAAATGGGTTCTGTGCAGTAGAGCTCGAAAAACTCTCAACGAATGGTCTTCCTAAAAATACCGCTCCCCATACTATAGCTTCATTTAACATTACTTTACCTGAAAAAGTAGCAGTTGCAAATTTCCATGGACTATATTTCGCAATGCCTAACGGAATATATACAAGGTCGTCTGGGATCGGAGTTAGCGCAGCTAGGAAAGCCCCAAGCCAACCATATCTGCCCAAAAGCCTCTCTAATGGCGCCATTCTTTTCTTTGTCCGATTATTTATAATAGTTCTGCCATAATAGCTAGCATAAAATATTATGATTTTGGCTGCAAGTGCTCCTGCTGCACTAGATATGCAAATAAGGTTAGGATCGAAATGTTTGTTAAATGCTGCGATAATTAAGATTGGAAAATAAGGAATAGGTATAAAAACGATAATGCTTCCCACGAAACTGATAAGAAATATACCAAGGTAGCCAAAATTACCAAAAAGTTCAAAAAGCTGACTGACTATATTAGTGTCGACCAAGCAAACACTTACTGATGATATGTTCTAAATATACGTAATAAAAGGATATCAAAGGCTTATCACATCCCTATAACAGACCAAATAACATAACTAGGAATTATATGGTTGAGATTAACCTCGAATTTTGGAAAGCTGCAAGAAGTTACCTATGTTGCTTTGCTGAAGGAAATTATCATAGTGATTATTACTTGCTTCCTTTTAAGCCTAAAGCATTTGTGCTATTGATGCAAACAACGTAGATTTGTTGTTCCATACTAGTTGTATAACTTTATTTGGTTGCAACAGACTCTTCTCCTTTTGCTCCTTTTCTTCTATCTAACATTAACTGTCTATCAAATAATGATAATGAGCTGTGGCTAATCCACAAGTAGAGAAAAATATGATAAATTGCAGTTTTATGATTGCTTTAACGTTATCTAGATAGATGCAGAAGGAGATTACAATAACAAAATTTATCTCAATTGCCATTGCAATATATGCAATTGTGTGCCGCATATGAAAAGCAAATAATATCAGTCACATCTAAGCTTATTCAACAGATCTCGCCTCCGCGTCTAGCCTCCTCAAGAAAGGGAGATAATGGTATTGTCCTAATCATTGGAGGAAGTGGGACATACCATGGAGCGCCATTGCTTAGCACATTATCAGCATTGCGCTCCGGCGTTGACCTTGTTTATACGGCAATTCCAAAGTCAAATGTTGCAGTACTTAGATCGTTTTCGCCAAATATCATCGTATTGCCTTTTCCTCATGATGACTTTACAGTTGGATCAGCAAAACACACATTAAAGATCCTCCCAAAAAAACCTGATGTTGTAGCTATAGGCATGGGGATGAAATTAGCAAATCCAGAGTCTCTGAAATATACCTTAAAAGAATTGAAAAAAGATGGAACAAAGTTAGTGCTAGATGCTTCTGCTCTTATACCCGAAATCCTTGAAGACATATCCGGAACTAATACGATTGTCACTCCACATTTAGGTGAGTACAGAAGACTGTTTCAGAAATCGCAGAATCCTGAGGAGACAGTGGCTGCACCAACAGCAACAATAACCACAAGTACATTGAAAGAAGATGTATTGAAGGTATACAGCACCGCAAAAGAATACGGGATTACAATAATTCTTAAAGGATACTATAATATTATCTGTAACGGTGGCCATATACAGAGAGGCCAGAAACACATAGCTGTGATCAAGCGTACTACACCTGCAATGACTGTAGGCGGTTGTGGTGATGTCCTTTCTGGTGTGGTAGCAGGATTGTTTAGTAAAATATCCGATGCTTTTTCTGCATCAATTATGGGAGTTTATCTCACTGGGATAGCAGGACATTTAGCCTACCAAAAAGTAGGATTGCACATGGTTGCAACGGATTTAATAGAGCAGCTACCAACTGCAATGAAACCTTTTGATAAGATCGTTTCTCCTCCTGAATTATAAGTTGTATAAAGACTGTTCCTGCTATGGCATACAAATTCACTATTGGTTCTATTCCATACAAAATATAGATAATTGCTACTCATATACTAAATAGTACAAGGTCCTTATTCAGTACAATTTAGCCAAATGATCCATATTTTGAGAAATTGATCTCTATACTTCAGCTTCGACGAGTCAAACCCAAACCAGCAATAGAAAACATTAATGTTGACTGTTTGCACTTGTTAATGAGCCATTACTTGTAATTTGACTAATTTCATGTATAAGACTATGGACTCAATTTGCAGCTAATTATGATGTTCTTTAGGCTTGCCATCCTAGAGCTTTTGCAGATTTAGCTGTGGCCTGGTCTAGTGCATGCTTTGGTTGACTAGTACCGTTATAAATCTGGTCTATTGCTTGGTTTATATTGCTAGATATTTCAGGAAATTCTGGGATATTAGGCCTAGTTTGACCTATGGTCTGTAATCTAGCTGAACGTCCAAGTCTGGGTGCTTTAGTCACCTTAACTGTTCATTATTTTTTATATAATTTGAGATATAATCTATTGAACATAAAGTGTTAGTCTATTACTTCATAACAAGATTTAGTTTTTGCCTCTCTTAGATTGTATTGTATGTTCTTTTTACATTTAACATTACTTATCTGTCATACCGCTTTTAAGATCGTTATGATAGGGAGGCATAATGATGGCATAAGAGCATGGCGGGGTACAAGAGCATAGGTAAGACCTTCTTTGATCTTTGCTGCATAGAGCTACCTATCTATAAGTTAGAATAATGCACCATATTAATAATAAAAGTTTTTTAGATTCACACAACTAGGTAGATTTAGGACCAGACGGTGATATGAGCATCCTCTCTAAGCGAATAAGAGAAATAGGCATCGTTTCTATAATTTTGATTATTCTATTCTCATTTGGTTTGTTAATTTACATATAGAACATTACTGAGCATGACATTAAGGATAATTTATTTTTGCAACAAAAACAACGTCAAATATCATCCACAAGGCATAGCTATGCACATAGGTTCACCTCAATTTGGTTGTTAGTATGCTTGATGGATTGGCAAACTCGCTCTATCTACAGCAAGGCATTTACAACGATAATGCAAAAAAATAGTGAGTGACAAATACTCCCAATTTAAGGGCCTAATTGACGAATTGTTTGTCTTGGACAAGGATAATATTTTGACAGTAAGCTATTCAAAGTCTGGTTCACAATCTAACTTGGGCGCTGACTATTCGTTCAGGGGGTGGGTCGAGAATACAAGACTTACATTAAGACCCGTATTTTCAGACGGATTTGACAGGCAAGACACATACACAATTTTCATATCTTATCCTATAGTTAGCAGAGAGACAGGCGAGTACATGGGACTAATTGCGACTTTCATACCTTCCGTACCATTTTTCTCACAATATGGAAATTTTGGAAATATCCATTCACAGTTCTTGGTGGCATATAACAAATATGGCATAATGTTGGCAAATGGTCTGAACAGAACATTGTAGGAGAAAACTTTTTTGGAAATTATACCCAGCAATTTATACACCGTAACGGCATCTTAAACAACTTGACACGCAACTTCTAGATGGAAATCCTGGCTTTGGAGTGTATGATTATGGAATAGGTAAGAGAGTGAACACACAGTATCCGATATTCGTAAATGGTGAGCCACTCTATTTTATTCAAGTAGTAACGCCAACTACTGCGATCACATCGCAGGTAAAGGCGTTACTATCTGTTGCGAATTCAAAGATGTTTATGCTCCTTGGATGCACTATTGCTGCAATATCTGTTCTAATAATTATTCTTATAAAATGGACTAGCTTAGTAGGCATAGAAGTAAAGCAGAGGACTAGGCAGTTAGATGAATCCAATAAACAGCTTGCATTAGCCAACGAACAATTAACGATGCACGACAAAATGCAAAAGGAATTTATCAATGTGGCAGCTCACGAATTAAAAACTCCTATCCAACCAATTATTAGCTTAGCTGAGCATCTTAAAAGCACTAGAAGGCAGGGATCGTGGGGAGCAGATATGTATGGTATATCAGGAGAGGCCCAATTGCAAAAAAACAACAGCAGCAAGACGAATTAATAGATGTTATAATCAGAAATGCCAGAAGACTGCGTAGACTTGCAGAGAATATTTTGGATGTTACTAAAATAGAAACACAGTCACTGTCCATAAAAAAAGAACGATTTAATCTTAACAACCTCATTCTTAGTATTATTACAGATTTCAGAAATCAGATTGCTAAGGAGAATAGAGATCTAAAATTCGAATTCATTTCAAATGGGATTTGCGTAGCAGACGAGACTACTGATGAAATTTTTGTAGATGCCGATAAAGACAGGATTAGCCAAGTAATTTCAAATCTTCTCAATAATGCTATTAAATCTACCAAAGCAGGTACTATAACTGTAGTTGTGAACAGCATAAAGATGCGCACCTGTGAAGATGGGGCTGCTAGCCAAGAAGTTATTGTTACCATAAATGACACCGAAAGTGGAGTTGATCCTGAAATATTGCCAAGGCTTTTTACAAAGTTTGCCACCAAGTCTCAGTCTGGCACCGGACTAGGATTATTCATTTCTAAAAATATAATTGAAACTCATGGGGGAAAAATTTGGCTCGAGGATGGTAATGGTAAGAATAATAATGGTGTCAACGGTAATAATGGCGCTACATTCTCATTTAGCTTACCAATGAGCAACCCCAAACAGTCAAGCTCAAAGTTGATAAACGAAACATAGGTACTAGAACATCTCAGTAACAAGATAATTTTATCACATACACATACATCCAAACCATACCCGCATTAGTCTCAGTAGAAGATCATAAAAACTACATACGTGTAGACTAAACCAACTTTGAAAGGTTCTACTATTACTCTCATCCTGTAGTGCAAGTTTTTTTGCTGTAATTTCTGCTGCAATAGAGAGCGTAATGTTGATAATTGGTATATGATACATTGCGAGGTTTTATTGGCGTACTAAAAGTTGATCCTTATAGGCGTATGTTGTTACATCAAATCTGCATATAGTGTGCTAAATATTTAAATACTAATAATTAGAGTACTACTAATTAGTGTCCTAATGTGCAGGAATATGATTTTGAAAATAGCATAGGGTTTATAGTCAATAGAGCCGCAAGATCTTTTGTCAAAGCTCTTGATTTGGAATTACATGAGAAAGTAGGTGTTACTGTTAGTCAGTGGAAGGTAATTGTAATGCTTGTGAAGCAAAATGGTTTGACCCAAAAAGAGACCGCTGATAAACTAGGATTAGAAGCTCCTACTCTTATACCAATTATAGATAAAATGGAAAAGGAAGGACTAATAGTGCGAAAAGTAGACCCTTCTGACAGAAGAAATAATCGAATCTATCGTACAGAAAAAGCAGATGCACTATGGGATAGGATGATGGAATGTACATCAAAGGTAAGGCAAGTTGCTATAAAAGATATACCTGATGAATATATCAATGTTATGAGAACAGTTTTAAACAAAATATGGCATAACCTCAGAGATGAATTCAATGTTAGTTGTGCCGCTGCGGACAATAACGCCATAGTGGTAGAGACATCCAGTAGGAGATCTAGTGACATTACTTCTTCTACTAGTATTGCTAATAATAATCGTAATAATAGTAATTATATAACAACAATGACAGAAGTTACAGATAAGATTATTCCCACCACGTTAACATCGAAAGACAAAAGAAGAAAGAAAAATTAATTCTTAAAGGATAATTTTTAAAATGAAATCACTGCGTTACAAAAAAACCAAGAGTTCTGGCAATGCTAACAACAATTTTCAAACCTCTAACTTACATTCTTCCTCGAATCCAGTGAGTATTCCGGCTTCTGCGTGGAAGGTACTAGCCATACTAAGCTGCATTGCAACTATGGTAATGTATGCTGAGACAATGCTTATTCCAGCTATTCCAGATCTCATAAGAGATTTTCATGTATCTTACAGTATGTCTTCATGGATTCTTACTGCCTATCTTGTATCAGGTGCTGTTATGACTCCAATAGCCGGTAAGCTATCCGACATCTATGGAAGAAAGAAAATTCTATTGATTATAATGGTAATTTATGCTGTAGGCGTTTGTTTAGCCGGTTTTTCTCCAAATGTATCCTTTATGCTCGTAGCCAGAGCCATACAAGGAATAGGCATGTCAATGTTTCCCATTGCATTTGGCATAGTAAGAGATAAATTTCCAAGAGAAAAAATTTCAATCGGCCAAGGTGTAATTACTTCTATGTTTGCATCAGGTGCAGTAATTGGATTGGCAGTAGGAGGAATTATAATTGAAAATTATGGCTGGCGCACCACGTTCTTTACAATAATACCTGTTGCAGTTGCTCTTCTTCTGGTAATTCGTCGCTTCATTTTTGTAAACGATGGAGATGACCCGCAGTATCAGCATCAAGATCAAAAGCCCCCTGATATCGAATGGAGTTATAATAACGAAACTAATAGCGGCAATCAGCCGAAAAAATTGACAAATTACTCTAGTGATAACAATAAAAGTCTGTCAGATCAGATTGATGTAAAAGGTGCGATAGCACTGGCTGTTGCTATCGCATCATTTCTGCTAGTATTGACATTTATCGAAACATCAAACAATAATGATAGTACTGCTTCTATCATGCCTAACAATTACAATAGTGATAATAATACTAATTCTTCAGATCAAACAATATTGCTTTTTCTGATATTAGGGCTTGTTTCATTCATACTATTTGTAGTAATAGAGAAGCGAGCTAAATACCCATTGGTCGACTTTAGACTCATGCTTAACAAATCTATACTGCCCGCCAATTTAATTATAATGCTGGTTGGATTATCTATGTTCATGGTTTTTCAGACAATACCAATACTTGTGAGAAATCCTGAACCAGCTGGATTTGGAGAGGATGCTATTAGTACAGGAAAGGTACAGCTACCGTTTGCCTTAATACTTCTAGTGTTTGGACCAACCTCTGGATTTATAATATCTAAATTAGGTTCGTTGAAGCCGATAATATTTGGTACCTTTATAACTACTGTAGGTTTCACAGGTTTACTTGTATTCCATTCTACCGAGCTATTTGTCTCTACGAACCTTGCAATCTTATCAACTGGACTATCATTGACGAGTGTAGGAGCTATGAACGTTATCATTTTATCAACTCCGCGGCAATTTAGTGGAATATCCCTAGGAATGAGTAGCCTTATGAGGATAATAGGCGCTGCAATCGGTCCAGCTTTAGCAGGAATGTATATGCAGACACATCAATCTTTACTGAATATTCATGGAATATCTGAATATTTTCCATCAGCCGCCTCATTTAACATGATATTTATATCTGCAGTAGCATTTTCTATTGTTTCAATAGCACTAGCGATATTGCTAAGACGAAAGGTTATAAAAATGGCCATACCAAATTTAGTATAGACTAACAACAATTTATTATGCGTTTTTCTTTTTTGTTTTTCTTTTTTGCTTTTTTTTCATGATCTAATGCGTTTGAATCAAAAGCATTCAAAATACCATATAATAGATTAACAGATAACTAACGTATAGAGGCAGCTCTACATCGGCTTTGGTTAGCCACACTAAGGCGTGCAATCTGCCTTCATATTGATAACGGATATATATCGATCGCAAGTACAGTCCATCAATTTTTTATTAGATTAGATATATCAAAAATTGACCTGATTGTGACACTACTGTTCCAACCGATTATAAAAATGTTGGCTGTAGTTTTTTAATCGTTTACAAATGCATATGAAAAGAGGCTCAAATGAATCTTACTCAAAAATATTCATTCTCTAACATTAGAGGGACATAGTTTCTAATGCAATTTAAATTAACTTAGCTCATTAAGAAAAATATTATTAAAAATGGAAAAAGACAATACCAGATATTTAAATGAAAATGCTATGTTAGACCATGTTATACAAACTAAATATGGTGATCATAGTATAATCTTGTATTCTGAACTTACTAATATTGAGTATTCGTATTTAAATTATATCAAAAGATCATTGGAATCATTAAATGAAATAGTTCTTATCTTGGTACATCATCCAGTAACAAATATTATTAATAACCTAAGAAATATCGGCCTTGACATAGATAAATACAAAAAAGAAGGCTCAGCTGTAGTCGTACAATCAAAAAAAGCATATTATGGCTTAAGTCAAGAACTTGTTGGAGTAACGATCATGGCGAAAATGCTGCTCAGACGCGTGCACAAGCTAGAGAAGGCTGGTCTAACCGTAATTTCAGATATAATTAGCATATGTGCACCGTATTCTTTTGTTTGTTCATGTATCATTCATTTATCTATGGCTGATGTCGCTAAAGGTGATCTCACAATTAAAGAAGATAAAGCTGTAGATAGGTTAGTCACATCAGGCTATGTTATGTTATACTATGCTGCGGCACCCCTATTACATGCTACAAGCTTTTTTCCCTCTTACTCTCATAAATGCTTACACATGTGTATATAATTTTTAATCCTTGTGTCTAAGTTAACGTTAATTGATTCAAGATGATAGACAGATGAATATACAAAAGTTGTTAAATATGATTAGTAGCAGTTACTTAACACCGTAGGCAACCTAAATCCTAGAGGGTTAGCTAATTAGATGGTTAATTGCTTGATCAGCCTATCTTATCCCCCTTCTCTATCTAACTAACTGTCCTCTATTCGTCATCATTATATACTGGCCAATATCCCATTAGATTATTGAGAATTAAATCCATTAACATATCAGCCTCTGAATAATTATCTGATCAAACGTAGACTATAATCCCTGTCAAATAGAGAAATAGAAAAGTTACTTTCTTTCATTTAATTACTTACTCATTACCTTCGAACGATTTCCCCCTAATACATTCCAAACACCAAAACTGTGTTTGTGAACCAATACCACCGCTAGTGGTAATAGTTTTATTTACTTGTACAAAAAATTCAGGTCTTTCTTTACCGCAGCTGTCGCATTTGTCATTATACAATACACTCATATACTATTTTTTATCCCATAACTAATATAATAATAAAATAAACATTGAACTATTTTTATTATAATAATAAATGACTATCATGGGATCCGGGCAAAAATTACTACCTCATATTATCATCTTATAAGAGAAAGAAGCATCTTATTTGTTCAGGATTGAAAAAAGAATGACGCTTGTCAAAGGGTTTATTATGTCTTCATTATTGATTTTGATACAATGACAACAAAAATTTTTGTAAATCTACCAGTCAAAGACCTCAATAAGACAGTAGAGTTCTTCACCAAACTTGGTTTTAAATTTAACCCACAGTTTACTGATGAGAATGCAACATGTATGATTATTGGCGACGATATATTCGTCATGCTCTTAGTTGAGAAGTTTTTTAAAACATTTACCAAAAATGAAATCTGTGATACTTAAATATACAGAAGTACTTTTAGCATTATCTGCTGATAGTAGAGAAAAGGTTGATGAGATGATAAAGAAAGCTGTAGAATCTGGAGGAAGTGAATATAGAGAGTCCCAGGATCATGGATGGATGTATGGACGTAGTTTTCAAGATATAGATGGACATATTTGAGAAATAATATACATGGATGAAAATGCAATAAAGAAATGACAAAAAATAATACCAACTAATGGTAAGCAAAAGAAACTCTTATTGTCATATGGGATAGAACCAGATTCATAGATTAGATATACATATGTCTCTATGAGCCGTAACGAAGATCTAGAGGAAAAAAGATTATTAGGATCTGGTGGTTATGCTTTTGCCAAACTAACAGAGCAAGAAGAACTTAAAGCCAACCTTGGAGTTCCTCAAATATTTCTAAGCAATGTAGGAAGGTTGACCGAAGATAGATTCACTAAATATTATTGCAATAAATGCACAAAAGAATATCCTGGTTCTCCTGCAATTACCTCTGAAAATCCAAATGAAGAATTAGGACAAGGAATTATCCTTATTGAAAAGGGAGAATACAGATGTAGAACATGTGGCAACATAATAGCCTTTTATCGGAAATTCAATAAATGAAGAATAATAAATCCAGGGAACAGATAGACTTGTTGAGTATATACTAATAGGGGCTATAGAAATTGGGTTTATTATTTGACTTTTATCGTTTTTAGTAATTCCCTACCGTTCTGATCTATTATAGATTCTACTGTACCAAATACTGGCAATCCCTTGAAGTGGTCTTCAGTCTTTGATGAATCGATGTTAAAGTTAATTATATTCCCATTTGCTAGGTGAACGGTTATTGGAACATCTTTCCACTTTATTTCCCCATTTGTAGTTATATCAGCAATCCCTTTAAAGTCTGTATAATTACCATTTGTCAGTGCGATTAGCTGACTTCTATCAGCAGATACAGCACCAGTCACATTCTTTAGACTTTCAATTGTATGATGATGCGCTGCTTTACCATCAATTTGTGACATTATAATATCAACAGCAAGATTAGTTAAATTTCCTTTTGCTACACCAAATTCCCAATCTCCACCAAGTACCCACATTTCTGATGAGTTAGCAGAGGGTCTTCCAGCTAATACGTCAGAAGCCAAGCTGGATATTTGACCCTTTGCTCTTAAGGTATCGGTGTTACTAACAGCGATACTGCTATTAGCAGCAGTATTATTGATTCCTTGTGTCTGTGCTAATGCTATATTATCAAATCCGCTGTTATTAGTAACTGTTGTGGTTAGTACAGTCATTATCGTAATCAAGGATAAGGCTATAACAGCATATGATATAATCGCCATTCTGCTCCTCCTACCTAAAGCTGTAGATAATGTAGAATCTTCCGCAGTCAACAAAAAACAGGATATAAAGTTACTAATATGACTTTTGAGATA
>JBKPMB010000231.1:0-7554 GCA_046731995.1 Thermoproteota archaeon
TTAGATTCTGCTGTATTTGCAGACAGTTCCTTTATTGAATTGATGAGTTCGTTAAACTTGATGTACATTTTAACAACCTCGACAGATTCGGATCTATTCATGCTAGTAAAAGCTGCTACAGCTGTTTCCTGCATCCTGAGAACTAATATGCCTACTTCAGTAACTAGATCAATAAGTTTTGTATTGAATATATTTGGCAGTGATGATGCAAAATCAGTAATATAATCTCCAGCGCTTTCAAGATGGTTAGCAGCAATTCGATAATCCAAGATATCAATATTGCTTAAATTAAGTTTGCTTGCCAGTTTTTGATCTACCATTGCACTTCGTATCAACCTTACAAGTAAGAAATATTGCCGATCTACCTCATCATCTCTACTCATTATTAATTTTTCAATGCCAGGGTCTTTAGTCCGTAGTCCATCCAGTGTATCTTTGTGCATTCCTGCTATAATTGAGCTCATTCGTCTGAGAATCTTCTCTGCATCTAATGCATTTGCATCAAGCAGGAATTGTGAGATAATATTAAATCCGTCTTCATCTACGATTTCTAAACCGACAAGTTTTTGCATTGCATATTTGATAAGTTCTCGGTTATTGAATGATATTTGCGATTTTCCCTTAATACGTATTATATTGTAGCCGAGGAGATAGGCACCATAAATCTGGTTAACTAAATTATCCATTGATGTTGGACTATATGGAATCGATACCTCCTTTATATTCTCGCCATTTATATCAGATGGAAACAGAGAAATTGAATTATCTCTATTTACTTCCATCACAACCACATTTCCTTTTTGCAAGTTGTTGTTTTTGACCCATTCATTAGGTAATGAGATTAAAACACTACTGCCTATTTTTTGTAACCTTCTTGCATATCTGCTCATAACAGTTTATATTGGTTTATATTAATTAAACAGTATTTTTATATTTTTATTATCTATAAACTAAGATATGACATCAATGCTGCAGGCTTCGCTTTGCACAGCTAAAGCATTCAGTCCGGGTCATATTACTGGTTTTATAGAAAAATCAGAGAAAATCAACCATAATAACGATAGTCTATATGTTGGCTCCAAAGGTGCCGGTTTCTCGATTGATCGTGGTATCACAACTACTGTTAAGATTTTCGATCACGATTCAGTAGATTATCAGATTTCAATTAATGGCATAATGGTGCATGATGCAGAAGTATCTAGGTGGGTTATAGAGGAATACCTCAAACTTGTTGATCAGCGTTGTTACATTAATATCGAACATGAGAGTACTATACCTATAGGTTTTGGGCTTGGTTCTAGCGGAGCTGCAGCACTAAGTCTATCTTATGCACTTAACGATGCGTTTAGGGTAGGTCTGAGCACGGTTGAGGCAGCACAGATTGCACACAATGCTGAAGTTGCCTGTAAGACAGGACTTGGCACTGTAATTGCAGAATTTGCAGGAGGATTTGAAATACGTACTACCGCTGGTGCTCCAGGTATTGGAACTGTAGAAAAGATAGAACTTAGAAACCATAAAGTGATCATTTTTTGTATATCTCAAATATCTACAAAATCATTTCTTAGCAGAAATCATTCTGTTTTGACAAATGGGCTTGGCGAAAAAATGTTAAACAACTTAAAAGCATCAAAAGACGCTCATGAATTTCTGAAGATGTCATATTGTTTTGCAAATCATCTTGGTCTGACTGAAGGTGGATGCAAATTGCCTATACAAAGGTTAAAGTCTCAAGGTTTTGATTCTGGAATAGCTTTATTTGGAGAAACATTATTCACTTTAGTTTCGAGCGATCAAATAGAAGAAGCAAAAGAATGCCTCCAAAGTTTTAGTGGTAATTTATTAATATGCAATATAGATAACGTTGGCGCAAGGATGTTGTAGGTAGAATAAATATACATGAATATCAATATTCCTCCTAACCACCCACGCGCTAAATCGCTTCACGTAAGAGAATTGCTTGTTAAGGGGTTTAAGAAGGGGTTGGTCGTTCCAGAAGGCCTGATTGCTCATGGAAGGGGAGAAGCTTTTGACTATTTGTTGGATGAACACACGAGTGAAACTGCACGTGTAGCAGCAAAGGCTGCTTCCTCTATACTTCTATTGGCAAATCATCCAGTAATTTCAGTGAACGGTAATGTTGCTGCACTATGTGCAAAGGAAATTGTGGAGTTAAGCCGTGTCACAGGCGCAGTAATAGAAGTCAATCTCTTTTATCGAACTAAAGAACGTGAAATCGTAATTGAAAAGGAATTTAAAAAGAATAAGGCCGGAATAGTCCTTGGGATAAAGAAATCTAAAGTTTCAATTCCCAAATTGCAAAGCGAAAGAAGACGAGTGGATCTTAATGGAATCTACAAGTCTGATGCTATATTTGTACCACTAGAAGATGGTGATCGTACTGAAGCTCTTGTAAATACTGGTAAGACTGTAATCACAATTGATCTAAATCCACTTTCAAGAACAGCAAAGGCAGCACAAATTACAGTTGTTGACAATATCATTCGAGCTTTACCGGAGATGATTATTGCTGCAAAGCATCTTAAAACGAAAGACAAGTCCATATTAAAGAAAATCATAGAAGAATTTGATAATGAATCGAATCTAGCCGAATCGCTCAGGATTATCCGAGGCGGCAAGTGGTAGCTTCAATGCAGTTTCAAGAAATTAATAGCAAGAACACCTACGATAGAGTAAAAAAAATAAGTGTACGTGACATAATATCAATGAAGCAGAGAAAAGAAAAAGTTTCTGTACTTACTGCTTATGACTATGCTACTGCATTGATTTGTGATAAATCTGGCGTAGATATTTTGCTAGTCGGAGACAGTGCAGGTATGGTAATGCTTGGGTATTCAAATACAACTCTGGTTAGTATGGAAGAGATGCTGCTATTCTGCAAGGCAGTTTCGCGAGCAACAAAAAGAGCAATGATCATAGCAGATATGCCATTTGGATCATATCAATCAAATGTCAGTGATGCAATAAAAAATGCTATTCAATTTATCAAAGCGGGTTGTGATGCTGTAAAACTTGAGGGTGGCATAGAGGTAGTCGAAACTATTAGAGCTATGGTTAATGCTGGAATTCCTGTTATGGGACATATAGGTTTGAAACCCCAGACTTGTAGTCTTTGGGACGGCTATAAATTGCAGGGTAAGACAAAGAATTCGGCATTAAAAATAATTTCGGATGCAAAATCCCTAGAAAAGGCTGGAGTATTTAGCATAGTAATGGAATTAGTTGTAAGTGAAGTAACCGAAATAGTATCCCAAAATATTTCTGTGCCCATTATTGGAATAGGTTCTGGTTCTAGTTGCGATGGACAGGTTCTAGTAGTACATGATATGCTTGGAATTTATGAAGATATTAGACCAAAATTTGTAAAACGTTATGGAGAATTTTCCAAGTTGATCCAGGCTGCTGTCTCACAATACACAACTGATGTTAAATCGAGTAAGTTTCCAGAAGAGCAAAATATCTTTCATATGAGCTCTAAAGAATTCAAGGAGCTAAACAAGATATTGAAGAAGAGAGAGAAAAGAAAATAGGTCTTGAATGGATAAGAAAAAGTGGCGGCGATGATGATATAAGAAGAGAACAACACCATCCATCCAAAGATATTACTGCTATAGAAGGCAACGAAATAGAAGGAAAGAAAATAGTGCTGTGTATAACCGGTAGTATAGCTGCATATAAAGCGATCGACTTGTCGCGTATGCTTATGCGACATGGTGCTGATGTTCACTGCGTGATGTCAGAAAATGCAGCATCAGCATTGCTTACCGCAGATATGATGAAATGGGCTACAGGCAACAACGTAGTTACAAGGTTAACTGGAGATCTTGAACACATCTTTCTGGCTGACTATAATATGTCTGACTTAATTATCGTTTATCCATGTACAGCCAATACAATAGGAAAAATTTGCAATGGAATTGATGACACACCTGTCACGTCCGTTCTAAGTGTCGCTCTTGGATCTAAAATTCCGATAATCATCGCACCCGCTATGCATCAGTCTATGTATGACAATCCATTTATCAAAGAAAATATCCGTAGACTAAGGAATCAAGGGATTGAATTTTTAGAACCATTGCTTTCAGAAGGAAAAGCCAAAGTTGTTCATCCTGAGCAAGCTCTAAAATCGGTTTTAGATAAGTTTGACAAACGTAACAAAAATCAAGTCTTTTCTTTATATGATAAGAATATGCTAGTTACTACAGGTAGCACAGTTGAATATATAGATCCAGTGCGTGTGATTACAAACTTAAGCTCAGGTAAAATTGGAAATGCAATTGCCAAAGAAGCAAGCAATAGAGGTGCAAAAGTTACAATAGTCTATGGATATACGACGGTGCCAAGCTACTCAGAGTCATCAGATCTTAAAGTCATCAAAGCTACTACAACTGAGGAAATGTACAATACTGTAGTCTCCGAGTTATCATCAAAGACGTACGATATTGCTATCTTAGCTGCAGCTGTAACGGATTTCAGGCCTGAGGAAAAAAAATCTAATAAAATTGACAGCAGAATAGATCGATTATCATTGTCTCTTATTCCTACGAAAAAGATCATAAATCAGATCAAGTCTATTACCAAGGATGATACATTTGTAGTTGCATTTAAAGCAGAATACGATATATCAGATTTATCTATAGTAGAAAAAGCATATCAAAAATTAAAGGAATGTAACTGTGATCTAATTGTTGCCAATGATGTTGGCAGAGAAGGTTCTGAAGCTGGTTCTGATAACGACGAAGTGTTCATTATAAATAGACAGAAGAAGGTTATTCATTTACCATTACAGAGTAAAAGAGATATCGCTAAAAAGTTAGTTGATATTATTGCTGAGTCAGTCAAATCTAAAAAAAGGAGTGACACAATAGTACAATAACCTTAATACAATAAACATCCAAAAATTATCTGTTATTTAGTAATGGCGATACTTCAAGTATTCCATTTTGTGAACAATGGATTCTCAATTACAATGCTATGATTAGCCGTGTTGTGTATATTGTGTGCTATGTTTTGGGTGAATATCGCTTATACGACCAAGATAATGACTTCTATATATCATATATCTATATATATAGGTTGATATATTTATTCTCTAAATTCTGGATTTTTTGATTTATGCTATTGGATCGCAGATTTTGTATTTATATTAATACCTAACTTTCTGGGTTTTGTTGCGACAATGTAGTTACACGGTTAAGGCCTAATAAAACCCATTCTTCAATCCATCTGCATTTTTCAGGACTATATTGACTCGTTTCGTCCTCTGATGAACATAAATGCTGATAAGTACAGCCAAAACACGGAGCACCTTCTACACTTGCTATTTCTATAGGTTTTTTCACGAATTCTGCAATTTCCATGGGTTTCTTTACAACTACTTTGTATGTCCATCTGCCATTATATAGCATCCTTTCACGTGATATAAGATCTCGCTTTTCCAAATTACTTACTAACCTAGAACCGTCTCTGCTATCAAGAGAGAATACTTTGCAAAGTTCCGTCTGGAATATTCCAGCCTCGCCGGTTCGTAAAATTGTTTCAAAAACTTGTTCAATTAAATTGCTTTTAGTTTTAATTGGCAGTTTTGTTGAGGTAACTATATCTGATGCCAAAAGATTACCTTTCCATTATTCAGTATTAATATAAAAATCTTCATATTGTTTATTGAAGAACCTTTAGCATCGTTAGTAAGGTGAAGCTGTTTTATTCTTAACGTGCACTGTTGGCTTGATATTTAGTTTAATAAACATCAATATAACGAAAATACAATACCGAGGATCTTAATTATAAATCCTATATATGTAACTAACCACTTGTCAAATAATGTTTTTTAATAGGTGGTTCTACAAACAGGCTAATTACTACAATTACTTCCGTTGGTGCCCATACTTATGGTGTTGTTTAAATCCTTCTAACCACAACATCTATGTAGCCAACTATGGCTCAAACACTATCTCTATAATTCATCCTTAATGTACTGTAATGTCTTAGTTGACCTATACTAGATGAGTAATTCGGATAAAAGTCTCTGTTATTAGCTTAAATCACATATTATCTCTTGGTAGTTATAATACCTCGAATATTATTATACGCAAGAAACACCCACATTAAATCCGTCAACAAAAGACAGATAATTTAGCATGAAATTAAATTATTTAACTTATTTAACAACAACCTCTCCAGAATTTAAAAACTATTCATCTGTAAGCTTGCAATATTCTTCTATATATCGCTAGCTTACAAAAGAATCAGACGAAGGTGATGATACTCTGTTAGTCTCATGTATCTTAAATCTATCCCAAAATAAGCCCACCATCATGCCTAATACTCCCCAAAATAAACCAATGCTACATATAGATGCAATTCTAAAGCTAATCATCAAGTTCGCAGGTATCGTAACTTTATCAGGATTTGGTGGAAATGCAATATAGGCGCTAATCATGATCACGGCATATATTAGCGGAATTATTAACAATACTGTCATCTTCTTCTCTAACAAGTATGTATTTAATTTACTATATGATAATGCAAGTGCCAAAGCACTAAAACCGGAAAGTGCACTGAAACCTACATACAATGTTTCTCTATAATATATTGTAGATGGGTTTCCTACTGCAGGTGGATTAGCAGGATATTTCAATGCAGGTACCAGAAATATTACAAAGAACATTACAGCTGCTAAAAATAATGCCTTCCTTTTGCTATCAATACCCGGTAGTGAACGTCTACTATATACAAAAACTATTCCAAATAGTGCGGACAATGATACACCATATATAGCCGCTGCAACTACTTCTCCTCCTTTTTGCCACGTACGATATTGAGATTGTTGCGCAGTATCAATGCTTTCACCTTTTGCTACATGTCGCTGCATTTCTATGCTTATAGCTTTATCTATAAATGGTTCTACAATAGCTTGATTGATTAATCCAAGAACAATACCTGCAATAGCTCCAGAGAAAAGGGTTATAATAACAAAAGGTAGTGTTTTCAATTTTTTACTACTAGATTAAGAAAGAAAAGATGTATGGAATGGTCTTTAAATATTGCATGTTTTGTATTACTTTATTTTATTAGTGGCAAGGAAAACCCGCAGCGTGTCTCAGATCGTGATTAAACTCATGTATCGACATTAACTGATCGTGATTCAAATGAATCCCCATGGGTGCAGTTAATGCTTGCACCAACTGGCCTTGATCGTATCCTACTACAAACATGCTGAACACAAAAATCGCAGCCAGTATTCCTATGGCTAGTTTCGGTATGTCGCTACGTTCCTTAGCAACTTGCTTTATGATAACTGACATTTACGTATCCTTATTTTTCATAATGTAGTAATATATAAGTGATAGGTTAGTTTATCCAACTCTTACACTTTCTATATGTTAGTTTCATAGCGAATACAATTAAATGCTCTCACTGTTATTATTGTTATAGACAAATATACACCAAAGTGTGTTGAAATATGCATACATATCTTAAAGCATTAACAAAAATTGCAAGTAGATATGCTCCAAGTAGAATGCTTTCTTT
>JBKPMB010000232.1:0-5596 GCA_046731995.1 Thermoproteota archaeon
CTTTTGATGTTACTTCTTGTTCTTGTTTTACTTGTTCTTTTGATGTTGTTGACATGTTATTATTTTCCCTATATTATATATAGAAGATTAACTATATATGAATGACTATGGAATAGTTCCTGTACTATGTACTGAAAGCATCATCTTGTCTTTGGTTCTAACTATTCACTATTGTGTACCATCAGATAATTTGCCCTAATGTAAAAATCCATCAATGTTTACTAAACCAACAATCATGGACAAAAAGATGAACATCGACCTATACGCGATGGTTTCATAGACCATCAAATAGCAGTAAAAGCGCTAAAAGAGATTGGTTACGATAAAACAATTACTTTAGAAGGTTTTACAAATAATAATGATGCTAAATCATCTGCAGATAAACTCAGGACTATGTGCTCAGCTTAGCAGCTATAGAATGGATGTAATGATATGAAATCCAATAGTTTAGATTGATGATTCTAGAAATCATATGAAATTGATTCTTTAGGTTATTTTCGACAAAAATAAATGCTGTAATAAGTTGAATAAAGAAGTGACTTTATTCTAGGTTTATTTCTTTTCCTTTTGGTTTAGATTGTCTTTTTTTCTTGAATGTTATCTCAAGAATTCCATTTTTATAAGTTGATGTAGCTGTTTCGATATCTGTTTCGGGAGGTATTTCAATAACTTCATGATATTTTCTTTCTTCTGTGCCAGTAGTTGTTAATTCTAACGAGAACAGTAGTAATAGTACAACAAAAGACGAATAGACTTATGTACCCTTGAACGTTCTTTACCCCACTTTTCTCAACAGATGGGAGATCCGATTTGTTCTTTGTATATGTTTACTTGAAATAAAGAATAACAATAATGTAAACACCAATAAGAAACTAGTTACTTACAATACCTTAAAAAATTGAAGTCATTATTATTTTACTTCGAGGTTTTTCAGAACATCTTCTGTGTGCTGCTCGTCTTTTACTTCATCAGCCAAGATTCGTGTAGCAAGATTGTAAGTTACAAAATCGTTATAATCTAATGCTTTTTTAGCAATAGTGTTATAATTCTCTACTGCTTTACCTTCGAATTCTAATCCTTTCTCCAGTGCTGCTCTTAATGTAAGATATTGTACTGGATCTAAAACGCCTATATTGCCTTGTGTTTTCCACATGCCAGGATCACTTGGGGCCTTGTCTCCTAATTCTGAAATTCTGTTAGATAGCAATTCAGCATGTGTTAATTCCCCTGTAGCTTGTGTCTTGAGAGCTGGAGCGTATGTGACAAGGCCAATTCCTTCCATATTTATTCCAATATACCAAAAATAATGAAAAATCTGCATCTCATCACAATATGCTTTCTTTAACAAATCTATTATTACTGGAGCATTTTTGCCAAGGATATTTTTCTCCGTTCTACCCATTTTTTGTTATCTCCAAGCTCTCATGGTATCAACATTATTTTAAATTTATGTAGTTCTAAGAAGACTAGAGTAAGGTTAGCTGTGCTTATCATTATTTAAGTAGAAAATAGATTCCAAAAAGCACAAATACAAATAAAGCCATTAGTAGTAGAAGACCCAGAATAATTAGGTGTTTTTCACCTTTTGAAAACAAAGATACAAGTATATGTCATTCATTATCTGGACTCGAGATATTGACTGTCAATATTGGAGCCAAATGTTCGGATGGAATCGCATTGATTGCAGACAAAAAATATACAAACATCAGTCTAGGAAACGAAAACTTTGACAGCAAAGTGTTCGGTGATGCTGCACATTTTTTAACATTATTTGCAGGTCAATACAAAGCTTTCGATATCTTCAGGAAATACGTCGTTGGAGATATGATAATCAACCAGAACGATAATGACATTACAAAGCATTATACATTCAATAACACCATACTCAAATTTACTGATTTAGTTAAAAAATTCAATGAATCAATAGATAAACCAGGTTCTAAATTCGAGTTGTTAACAGCCTTACATCAGTATAAACAATCAGAACTCTATTACATTAATACAAAAGGAGAGAGTCAAAAAGTAACCGATTATAAGGCTATTGGTAGTGGTGGAAAAACTGCTGATATATTCTGTGAGACTTTGCAGCATAATGAAATCAGAATGAAAGATTTTATAAAACAGGCATACCTTGCAATTATGTTTATGGATAAATATTGTCCCGGACTTGGGGTCGGTGTTGAGGCGGATGGAATTCCAAATATTAAATATTGTATTATAACAAAGAATGGGATTTGGAACCAACGCAGCAAGATATCGAATGGTATAAAGAATACGTGAATGACAGATTAGGACAAATTAGAGAAACATTTGAAAGGGTTAAGTACTAATGTTTCTGCTTTCATTCTGTATTAATGTCAACCACACAAGAATGGTTATAGAATTTCGGACATTTCCTAGGTTAATGGTGCTCTAATACAATGCTCTTCAAGCTCTAAATTCAATGATGGCACAATCACGTGAATTATTACGAAGTATTTGTAGCCTGCATCCTTCGGATTAGTTGATACATATTGTCATGACATTGACATTTGCAAATTTTTGTTGTTTTTGAACCATTGATATCTTCTATAATATTGCCTTCGCATAAATGATGATCGTTTTGGATACACTTTTCGGATTTGTCCACTATCTACATTATAGTATGTGAAATTTAATAGTTACCTTATCCAGATCTAAGAACTAGATTCAGTAAATGGCTTTCCAAGGTTTTATGATCTAGAAAATCACAGAAAAATAGATCTGTTAAACTAAATAAATAATCGATAGCACATATATTTTCTCTTTGTTTGTCTCAATAATGATCAACTAGGTAGTATTGTCGCCGTATTAATAGATGAAAAATACTTCGAAATTTAGTTATTGAAGATCTTATAATTCCAGCTCTTCGAGTGCAACTATATTTCAAAATTTCTGCATAGTCTGCATCATGTGACTGTTGGAAAGCTGATTGTATTTGTGTCAATGGTAAATGAAAGTGCCACCATCATTGTATGATAAAATATGACATATTTTCTCCAAATCCATAAGTGGCAGTTCAGATCAGAAGCTATGTTACTCCCCATTTCACTTATATTGTTAAATGTTTCTGATTCAGTGTAAAAATACTTATATGCGCGAATGCTCGTACTTCTTAATGAAAGTATTTTTACTTTTGCTCCTTTCCAAGCAATGGCGCAGAACACGACTTAGTACTTTAACTGCTGGACAAAATAATCCCTTCTATCCTGTGGCCAATACAAGTAAATTTATGTCAACCTTGTCTACGGCCATAAACTCATATAGAGGTGGCATATGTCTGCATCCAACAAACGATTCTGTCGTCTCAACATGTTATGGTTATATTCAAGGTGCTCTTGCCAAATTACAATCTATTATTATGAATCAGCCTACGCATATCTTTAACCCTGGACAACAAGAAAATTTTGGTAAGGGCTATTATGACGGATATTCCACTGCTGGAAATATTGCTGAGGTAACATTTCCCAAACATTAGTCGAATTTTATAACTCATCTATGGATTTGAATTTAATGGAAGTTGACCAGAGGAGAAGAGCTTTTTTTATCCAAACGGAGTCATGAGTAATACTGAATATATTTTACATAAAATAGTCAGCACTTAGCAAAAAGACTGGCCAACGGGAAAGTAGAGCCATACATTGATAAAAAAAACTTGGAAGTACGAATAAACTTTGTTCGTACTGTAAACAATCGAACCACTCTCCTTAACTTTATATCAACAAATGGTTCATTCGCAGAGGTGTTATGGTATCGTTTTTCAATTCGTTGAGAAAACGCTCTCTAATAACTTCGGTGATATCCAAGATAAACATGACTGGTTCTAATCTTCTTCCATTTACTATTGTATTTCTCGTTTCCAGCACAGTTTAAATTCTATTAAAGTTGTCGCCGCTCAGAGAACGCTGAGAAAGAATACCGTAATTATACCGTGAACTAACTTTATAGTTGTGACTATTTTGCTGCTTTATTAGCATTAAGATAGTTTTTACAACAATCATCTGAACAAAATAACAGAACTCCCTTAACCGTGCTTGAATACCTTACACCATCAACTAGATCATTAAATTCTTTTCCGCATGATTTACAATGTACGTGCATTTTGGATTATTACCTGCTTTAAGACCATCCTATTATAAAGTATTTTGAATAATGCTGGGCTTTATACATATACAATATGTGTGGCATCAATTAATCAAAAAACAAGAGTGCTAAGATATATTTCATGCTTATCTACATAGGCATTATATATTAGGATAAGGACCATTAACATCTAAAGATGAGTTACAGTAGAGATAGCGGTTACGGGCGCGGTAGAGGCAGAAGCTATGGTGGAAGTGGTAGTAGAGGTTTTAATAGAGGTTCGCCTAGCCCAAAACCAGTTGAAGTAGGCAAAGAGTATGATGTAGATGTTACAGAGATCAGTAGACAAGGAGATGGTATAGCTAGAATACAAGGATTTGTAGTATTTGTTAAGAATGGACAAGTTAAACAGAATGTTAAGGTTAAGGTTGACCAAGTAGGAAATAGGTTCGCTACGGCGACACTTGTGGCATAGATATGCAAGAATTCACATTCCACAACATAAGTGATTAATCAAATGTCTTAGAGTCTTGTTCTATTTCAAATCATTTTTATCGATGTTAGCTTGTTAAGCTGTAATTGATTTGTCTTTAATTGTTATAACTGTTTTTTCCAGAAGTTCTATGAAAGATTGTTAAAGGATTTGGTGGATAAGAAATTTTATCTTCTATATTTGTACTTTAGAAATAGTACACTCAAAGAAAGAGGGAATACTAAATAAATAAATAATGTGCTGAAAGTAAATAGAAGAAAAGAAGAGATGCCTCGAATTAACTGTAGGGTTATACCAGAACCTCAAGAAGCGACAAGACCAATATACAAGAATAATAATGGAAGTAAAATTGAACCATTTATAGTAGGAACAGGCGACATAGATTATATTTGCGGTAGATGTGACAACATTATTGCACAAAATATTTCTCAAAGTCAAATAGCCTCAGATGCAGTATTTCAATGTCCAAATTGTCAAGCATTCAATGAAGTTGAATAAGTATATTTCACCCTGATTGAAAAATCGAAATAATCATCCTTATGATCATTTGCTATAGGGGGTAAGGGACATATCACATGATCTAGCATATTTAATTAAAAATAAATTTAGGATGCATGTATAATAACACTCATGACATCTTTAACGTTTAAGTGTCCTATATGTGGAAACCAGATGAAGCAGATTCATTTTGGAAAGGGTAGACCAAACATCAAAATTGAATTTGACATGGGTGATGGAACAGCAGGAACAATTAATGCTTCATTTATGTTCTGCAATGTATGTAACAACCTACAGTTTTTTGTGCCTGCAGAGAAGGCAAATGAGTTCTCCAGGCTATTTAAGGAGTACGATTAATTCCATAGATTTGCATATATAAATCAAGAACCTACACTGGGAATTACAATGATAATGCTATAAGATACGCGAATCACATTAGCAGAATTAGCTCTCATAACTTCTCCTATATGTACTATTATTCTCCTTCTACAGTAACAATAGATG
>JBKPMB010000233.1:0-4028 GCA_046731995.1 Thermoproteota archaeon
CAAATCAAATCTAATACTACTGTACGTAGTCTATACCTTTTTCGTTTATAGTTATACAAACTCCTCCTTCTTGAGGATAAGGGTTAGCATTAGTTTTCACAGCTATCTTTTTGAAATGATTATTGTTATGATTGTGTAAAGATGTAAGAGAAATTCGATAAGTAGTATGGGCCATAATATTTACTTCACTTTGATGCACTGATGTAGCAGCAAAAAAATAGTAAAGATTAGATGGTGGTGATGGTAAACATATATCCCAACTAAATCATATTTCTTTTTGCTTCTCTCTTGCTTCTCTCGATTTCTTTTTCATGTACTCAATATCTATTTCCACACGTACTACTTTTCGCTTTGCGCAATTTACAGTACAGCGGATTGGCGCAGCCAGCCCATTGATATCGCAAAATTGAGTTTCGCTCCATTCTTCTCCTTGACGTTGATTTTCCAGACAGGCAAGCCTTTCCTGTAATGCTTGCTTCTCTTGTTTTAGTTGATTGATTTGTTTTACTAGGTCTTCATTTTCTTGCTTTAATTTATCTTGTGACTGAACAATATAATACTCGCTTGATGGCAGTAGAGAAGAATTTGCTTTAGCAGGAATAGAATCTGCGACTGCATCTTCCTCCCCATTTCCTATTACAGTAACAATTGGCTTCTTTTCTTCTGATTCCTGATTTAGCATTGCTACTGGTGGTGCTAATTTCTCTTCTTCAATGGTTTGAATAGATTGGTCGTAGTCAGATTTAATGTAAATTGCATGTACATATCTGCGAAACCGATGTAAAGATAACACATTTTCTATATAGGTTGTATAATGATGATATTTCAATGAATAATAAGTAATTCCATACATACCTTCCTCCTTGTCTAGCACGTCTTTTTTACATAAATTAGTCAGGCGATGATAGAATGTTGCAGTAGAAGGCTTTTTCAAGCCTAAACTCTGACAGCGTAAATTGATTTTTTCTTCAAGGTCTATATACCCTGTATGAGACTCGTCCTCTAGTGCCTGTATTATCATAATATCTATCTCATATCGTGGTTTACGTCCGACCATTACGCTAGTGACCTTAGTTTTACTTTACCACATATTACACATAACTCTTATCAATGTTGGGAAAACTAACAAACGGCAAAATTGTAATGGGCATTTGCCTGCCTAAAAGCTTGAAGGAAACGATAGACACAAGGCGTGGAGATATCCCTAGAAGCAAATACATCTCAAGAATTCTTGAACGTCAGCTTGTAAGAGGAGAGGAGAGGGAATAAGCAGAACATGTCTAGGCTGCTACAGGGACAAAAATCTGCTAATCCTCCACCACTGTCACCTACAACTACAGCTAGGGAGAAGCTGCGGATGACAGATAATAACTATACATCAGATATATCTAAAGATATTCCTTTAGCAACAACATGTTACAGTATTGGCTGTGACAACCCTGCAACCACAACTGTGAAAATACCGCTTAGTCAATCTGTGTCTTGTCTTATACATGTATGCAACAGCTGCCTGCCAAAGTATCAAATTGATAATGACGCTGATGACAATAGGACTTACCATCAGGGTCAATACTGCAACAAGGAGCAGATGCAAACACAGTGAGGCTCCATGACTTTGCGGAAAGTGTACCAGTTCAGATTAATGGAAGTGTACCAAATGAGGTGGTAGTACATAGAGCAGGATGTAATCGCATTTCGCAGCGCAGCATAGAAGGCATAGCTGTTGAAAAATTCAAATCATGTGGTCTTGGCATTACATTTGAAGATATACAAATACAATTTCGTGTCAAAAAACCACCGGCTCAGCGCAGCTTAAAGCATTTCCATGATAAAGGTGTTCTTTTTACAGCTCAGCCTCTCATTAGGCAAGGAATATTCCTTATACAGAATACAAACCCACAGCAATATTTTCCCAGCTGCATTAGAGCTGAGATAATAGAAAATCTCAAGAATAGGAAGGATAGTGTACCAATTGAACCCACGGGGGTCAACCTCACAAATGGTACCCTTAATCAACGCTGTTCTTCCAAGCGTGCTTCCTCAAGCAACCTTGAGAACCAAAAAGCTCGATCTTTCTTGGATGTGCTACTACGCATTCCATTTGTCCCCTTGTATATGCACAAGCTCCAACTGATGACATGTATAGATAAAGAATACTATAATCACCAACCACAAAAAGAAGTTCCTATAAACAGGGCTAAATGCCATGCGGAGAATGTCGGTAGAAGACATGTAAAGTATACTTTGTATCCAAATGGTACTGTTGAAATCGCTATCAACAGCAGCGATACTCCATTTAGGATTGAAACTGATGACGACGAATTGCGTATATTTTCTTTCCTAGGTCAAGATAGAGATAGACTTCTCTACGTAGTTCGTGACCCAAAAAAGCGGCATGTGCTATCTATGATGCAGTGGATTTTAAAGGCATGTGACTTGAATAGGGATGTTAAGGTAGCCGACATTTGTCAACTTACACTGTCAGACATTCAATTAAAAACTGCAGCCAAAGTATTTAGAATTTATATCAAATCGCTGAAAGATAGAATAGTTTGCAGAGCTGAAGAATCTCTTAAGCTAGACGTGTCATTGCCAGAAGCTCTTGATAATATTAGGTACCCGTACAAGTCAATCGAGAGCAAGCTAAGTAAAATATTACAGATTGTTCAGAGAAATGAAGAACATTCTCCAGATAATAGCTTAGCCCAAAGCGCAAAGAGCAATGAAGCGGTTGGAGGTCAATAAACAATGGAAAATACCGACTATCAACAAAGCGAAGACATAATGTGGCACAAAGCTCACATGTTTCAAAACAGTCATTGCAGGCATCTATACAAGTTCGGTATTTTTGATTCGGCGAACTACCAGACATATATAAAGTAGGAGATTTTATACTACTTTAATAAAATACCGTTTGTCCTCCTAACGAGTGGCACTATTGGACGAACAATTCACTATTTATCCAAGGATATCTGGTGGACTGATCCGGTTTGCCAAGTGATTCTTCAATTTTACTTTTCTCTAGTATTTTTCTAAAATATGCACTAAAATCCTTTATGAATAACCCACAATAAATACACACAAGAGGTATTGTGATGGTAGAATCTGATCCATCCCAGTTAACTCAGCTTATCATTAATGGTATTAGCTTAAGTGTTAGAACCCTTACATCCATAAGAGTACTAGATAAAGTAAAAGAAAATCTCTCTAAAAAGAAGAATAATTTACGAAAGCTCTCGTCTTATACGGATAAAGCATTTAGTGAGCTTCCTAACATTTTAGATGATGTATCTATTCATTATAAGGCTATAGATAATAGCCTAGGCAAATTGGAAGGTTTATCACTTGATGATAATGACATGGCAATGAAAGAATCTAGGAAGGTTCTCTCAGATATCCTGGCAGGAAAGCTAAGACGAAACCTTAAAGATGCTCGACTTAGATGTGGTGATATATACAAAGTATGGGAAGAAGATAAGCCCTCATTACACGACTGGTTAGCAATCCTTTATAAAAAAAGTTATTTAAAAGACTCTGAACTACAAGAAATTGAGAGTACATTCTCATATCTAGATAACTCAGATGGGGCTTATATTATGTCTATAGAAAATATTACCTATTATGTGGAAAGTAAAGCAAGTATAGTTTTGAAATTACTTGATTCAAACGATATTCCTAATGCAAAAATTGAAGTAAAGAAAATTAAAGATGATCTTGCCGAGCGTCGACAGCAATTGAGCCATGAACTGGCTAATCTAACAAAAAAGGGTTATGGAGTTATAAAAACAAAATCTACAGAGATAAGGCCAAAAGCATTCTATGAAACCATTTGGAAACGATTTAGCAAACTCTTTTCCAAATAGTTTCTGAAAAGCCGCACAAACCTAATTTTGAATATGATAAACACATATGTATTTTTGTATTCGTGCTATGGTTTAATGATATTATAGTTTAAAGCAATTACTGATTAGTATAATGTACTATAAGCGTTACACTCCTCTACTCTATTCTACCTACAATTAGCGTAC
>JBKPMB010000234.1:0-2450 GCA_046731995.1 Thermoproteota archaeon
CGCTTCATTTCCGCTAATTGGGATATCATGTTCTTCTGACTTTGTCGTTGGATCAAAAATCGGCTCAATTAACTTGGCTGCTGTTATGGGCAGAAAGTTGTTCGGCAACGAATAAGTGCCCAGTTCTCCGTTATTGTATCGCTCTACTATACTACCATAAAAATAACCTCTAACTACACATTCTATTGGTATTATATCTATCCTTTTTGCTATCATTTTATCTTTGCCTTGTAATTTTAGCATATGATGGCTGATACCTAAGGTGTTAAACCAATATTCAGCAAATTTGCAAAGAACTTCCCCTTTCCTTGGTATTGGTGTATTCATTTTAACATCAAAAGCAGAAATACGATCAGAAAAGTGAAACAAAATCCTTCCATCCTCCATGTCGTAGACGTCTTTTACTTTTCCTCTACGAATTAACCTCATAAGAAAAGCATTAGTTGTCCTACATAAATAATGTAGTTTTTATAAAAATGTTGACTATTCTGCCATACGCCAGCCGCTAGAAAGAGGAAACTAAACTATAGTGCTGTGTGATTACAAGTGAAAAAATGGTAATGGTAGTAGTAGTAGTAGTAGTAGTAGTGATAATAATAATACATCAGACTCTCCGGCTAATATACCACTATTATATTTGTGTTTGGCCTAACAAAAATCAACGAATATGAGAGGTCACTATTTCTAGTACATTGCTTCTTCTAACTCTCCTTGTAGTTATACAAGAGGTCATGGTGGGATTCGGACCCACGACCTAAGGTTTACAAAACCTTCGCTCTAACCAGGCTGAGCTACATGACCGCCATTTGCAGTACAGTTCAAAATCAGCACAATTCCATAAGCAAAGGTAATTAATAGCTTCGGTAGGTTACAAGATATATAGGAAAAGGTTCTGGCCTACCTATAGTTTAAAATAATCTCAGCACTTAAAGCATGCAGATTGCTGTGTCAAAATTCGTCATATCGGTGACAATAGAAAACAAGGAACACATCAATGATCCTGAAGGCGAAACGATTCAAAGAGATCTTATAATTAAAGGCGGATACAGAAATGTTGAGTCTGTAAGAACAGCCAAGATGCTCAAGCTAATAATAAAGGAGAAAAACCGGCAGGAAGCAGAAAGAGTTGTCCGTAACATGTGCGAAGAGTTACGTATCTACAATCCAGTTGTAAGCAAATGCATAGTACAGTCTCTCGGTCCGATTTAGCATCATATGATACGCAGCCGAGCCAGCAAAATTGACAAAAGGGCAAAAAACCTCAAAAATAACCTTTGACCCCTGTTATATCAGTTCGTCTCGCCTTTTACCTGCTGTCTAGATTTAAAAAGTGGTTTGATTCCTAGAGGCGAATA
Organism: Thermoproteota archaeon; assembly: GCA_046731995.1. Classification (GTDB taxonomy): domain Archaea; phylum Thermoproteota; class Nitrososphaeria; order Nitrososphaerales; family Nitrososphaeraceae; genus JAFAQB01. Next base: position 1,356 of record JBKPMB010000234.1, read on the forward strand.
GTTACCATTTGAGCAGCTGAAACAAAGGTCATGTTCCGGTATTCCGATAGCTTCAGCTAAATTCGAAGTGTCATTGTATGCCACATAATCAGCACCAATAGACTTTGATATAGAAGCTGCGATGTCGCCATCGTAGTTTTCCTGTTCCTTGTCCTCGCCCATATAGTGATAGGCAAGAAGCTCCTGCTGCGAAGGAAAATCAATACCTGCGTAGCACGGGTAGCGAATTGGAGGGAAAGTTACAATCATGCTAATCCTTCTGGCTCCAGCGGCCCTTAGGGTTCTAACTATAGAAGCAGAACTTGTTCCTCTAACGATACTGTCATCAATCACCAATACATGTTTGCCTTCGATGACATCAAGAATTGGTATTATCCCCTTATTGATCTCTATTCTGTCTTCATGGTAGGGTTCTATGAAGCTCCGCAATTGGCCTTTCTTTCTGTATTTATCCTTAAGCAGGCCTTCTTCATAAGGTAAATGTAACTCTTGAGCATAAGCTAAAGCAGCCGGTCTAGCAGAGTCAGGAACTGGGATTACTACATCCGCATCAGGGACAGGAAACTTCTTTGCTAGATACTTTCCCATCCTCTTTCTTGCTTCATACACATTCACACCTTCTATAACACTGCTTGGATGAGCAAAATACGTGTATTCAAAAGCGCAGTGCGCATGCTGTTTTTCTTCGGAGAATCTTTGAGATTCAACTCCACAGGAATTTATTCTTATCAGCTCGCCTGGATAAACATCACGTATCAACTCTGCACCTATGGCAGATAAAGCCGCTGATTCTGATCCAACAATATATGTGTCAGTCTGCTTATGATGGCCTAATATAAGAGGACGGAAACCCTTTGCGTCTCTTGCCGCATATACTGAGCCATCGTCCGTAAGAAATGTAAAGCAAAACGAGCCTATCATTTCTCCTTTGAGGATAGTCAATGCCTTGCTCATATTTGGTTCATCGGCCAAATGCATAAGGAGTCTTTGCGCTGCTACGAGAGTATCGCTCATGGTTTGCGGCGTGAATGTACAGCCCCCTACCATAGCAGATAATTCTTCCACATTTGCAATAGTTCCATTATGAGCAATACA
>JBKPMB010000235.1:0-4483 GCA_046731995.1 Thermoproteota archaeon
GTGAATTTTACATAAATAGAAATTACAAAAGTGCATGATTTTAAGTAAGTGTTCCTTCTTCATGCTTAGCAGTATAATGAGAACACAGCTTTATCGTTTACCTAGGTCTACATATTGTCGCAAATATTTGGTAAACATCAAGTCTTGAATTAGGATTAGGATCATGGCTGCTAGTCAAAGAATAATAGATGCCTATTAGTCAGAAGGAGTAGCCTGAGTAGTAGTATCAGCAGTGGAAGAAGAAGAATTAGTCACTGTTATATGATATGTAGTTTGAAAGTCCCATCCATAAGGCCATGCAAAAGTAAAATCAGCACTGCTAGAATTGTTGTTGCCACTAGATTTACATTAGTGATATTCGTTAGGCTACCTTTAAAATATAATATATGTTTTGCCTACAGAGAGGTTTTAAAAAGACCCAATTTCCATCCGAGACAGACTGAGTTGTAATGTTAGCAGGCAATACTAAAATATTGTTTTTTGATAATGTAAAACTGAATAAGGGGGTTTGAATACGATATTTATCCAAATCTTTTATATTAATTCCATCAACAGTTGCTTGTACTTGTGTTACTGAATCTTGCATTTGTTTACTACATTGACGAAGTTGTTTTTCTGTTTTAAGCTTAGGAAACTCAGCGTACGAGCATTCCGAATTTAGAATAGTAAATAAAATGGCTTTTCCAGCGGGTATGGTACAATGACGGTCAACTGGATGCTTGTATGAAGTTAAAAACCATACTGGACCGCTTTGACCTTCAGAACAATACTTACCGCTATCGTCATAAGCCGGATTTACCTCTTTTGGTACTGAATAGGCCCATTGCCACCATTTGGCAGTCCAATCACCATATGTTAGGCCATAGGGTTTGGAGTCTGCTGAAAAAACTGCTATCTGGATATTCCTAGCATGGCTATTGTTAGTATTGCTATCAGAAGAAGAATATTTACTACTGTTATGTGGCATCTGAGAAGATGATAAAGAAGGTGTCAGAAGAATAATTGCAGATAGAACCAACATAGTGAGACAGCGTGCAAATATTGTTATTGTAAATATGTCCTTTTGCTAGACGAAATATTTCTTTTTGGATAAAAATATCTAATACTCTAATGATACTTAATACAAAACTTTTCTGCATGCAAACTTCTGCTCTGGTACCATGTATGCTAAAGTTGCTCTTTTATTTACACCATTTCATAATTTATTGAGACTATTTGTAACTCTAATTGAAGATCTGAATAAATAGTGCTTGGAGTAGTTAAAAACATTTGCCGCTAAATAAACTGGAATCTTGTCTTTCTGGTGTTGGTAAGTCTTCCTATAACAGGAATAGGATAACCGCACTTTTTGCAGCAATTATTTTGGTCTAGGTTCCAAGAATTTATACTAAATCCATAACGCTCTATTGCAATGGTATTACACTCTGGACAGTAAGTATGTTCTAATCTATGACCAGGTACATTTCCTATATATGCATACTTTATTCCCTCTTCTTTTGCAATAGCATGATGCCGCTCTAACGTTTCAATTGGTGTATCATCAAATTCCATCATTTTATAATCTGGGTGGAATCTCAAGAAATGAATTGGAGTATCCGGTCCTAACTCATCATAAACAAATTTGCATAAATTTCTTGCATCTTGTAAATCATCACCCACTTGAGGAACAACTAGATCAGTTATTTCTACATGAATCTTCGTCCTATCTCTAATTTCCTTTAGTGATTCGAAAATAGGATATGCATTTGGAATTCCTATATATTGTCTTACGAATTCTTGTTTACCACTTCCCTTAAAGTCAACAGTGAGGCAATCTAAAAATTGACTCATCATGTTTATTGATTCTGGTGTATCATAGCCATTAGAAACAAAAATATTGAAAATATCCCTCTTATGAGCTTCAATTCCACAGTCTTTTGCAAATTCAATAAAAATAGAAGGTTCATTATAGGTATAGGCAATTCCATGTGCACCATAACGTACAGCCATATCTACAACTTCTTTTGGCGTCATTTCAATACCTTCTATTTTACGTCGCTGAGAAATATCGTAATTCTGACAATATTTGCAAAGCCAATTGCATCCAGTAGTAGCAATTGAGAATATGGATGTACCCGGCCTATAATGAGTCACAGGCTTCTTCTCAATAGGATCTAAATTACCGGCGATAACTTTTCCATAAACAAATAATTGTAATTTGTTGTTCACCACTCCTCTGATGCCGCAAAGACCAATTTTACCTTCTGGAATTTCGCACAAACGAGCGCATGCAGTACACTTTATTCTGCCATTAGGAAGACGATGGTAAAGTTCCGCTTCCTTGCCAAAAAGTTGTTGTTTGCTTTGACTCAAATTATATTGTATATTGCAGTATAGGCTTATAAATTGTCATAGATTAAAATTTCTATTTATATGGGATAAAGTTCCATCCTATGGTAAAGGTAAGCGTTAGTACTGTAAAGTACATCTACCATGTAATATAATAGCAGTGAGAACATCAAACCAAGTAGCTGACGACCAGCATAAGAATACGAAAATAAATACGGACTTTGAGATTAGATAACCTTCTAAACACTAATATACGAATCAAATCTTTGCATCGTGTATAAGAAAGACGTAATTTTCATTTTATTTATGATAAGAATTGGAATTGTTAAACAAAAAATTAATGAAATGTAGAATTATCTTTACCAACATACTCAAATACTAGCATGCAGAACACTGGCTTTTAAATACATGCTAGGAGGTAAGATTGTTTGATTATACAAGCAGATTCTGACAGTAAAGGAGGTGTCAACAAGGCTTTATATTTACACTTCAAGATAGATCAAGCAATAATATTGACAGGAAAAGGGAGTTTTTTAAACAAATACATTTTCTGCTTTGCGAATCATGTTTATGGTGTGCATCTTGTTTATCTTTAAATCTTATATCAATTGCAAAATGTCCTGCGTGTTCTAATAAATTAGAGTGGATGCAAATATCTGACGTTGATCATTACAAATTAGGTCATTGTTTCCAAAGAAATTATTAGCCCAACGTAAGGAAAATGAAAATATTGCAGTGTGGAAATTAGAAGATACATAGTGTTATTTAACATGGCATTATACTGTGCAACTCTGTTTTTGCATTAACTAACTTACAGTGGTAACTAAATTTCGATACGGGCTATTGGATAATACTCTAAACGTCTAGCCAGCTTTAATTCATGCTATTTACACATCTAGCTAATTATGGGACGAGGTACATCATATACATCTACACTAAGTATATAGATTATGGCAATACCTCTTTTATCTTTAATGAAGCTGCTAATCTGCGGTATTGCAAGCAAATATCTTTCCATTAAGTCTGTGTACCTCATCAACTATTGCATTGAAGATATTGTCATATCTAGATTGCACTTCATGGCGATCTCTTCCTTTCGAAACAATTTGTATTCTTATCTTTGGTTTGTTAGTATTAGGGGTAAACGCGAGTGGATGTGTTTTCAAATAAACTAAATCAGCAGGATTTGATTGAACTATTCTCGAAACGGTTGATGCAAGCATTGCTTCACTCACATCGCTTATCTCATGTGTTGTTTCAATAAAATGAAAGTCACCAATCATTTTCTTTATCTTTGGAAGAATACTTTCTAGGAATATTGCTTTCATTTCTTTTGGTACTCCTGGAAGACAGACTATCATTGTATTAGCATTATCTGTAGCAATAGAAGAAGGGAAGGAAGATGTACTTCTGCCTCCATTGTCTTTCCTGGAAGCTTCTATTAATATTGATGGAGCACTGCCTACAGGATTTTGAATTGGAATTGATCCTTTTGGAATTCTAGCCATCTTTAACCTTGTTCTATCTAACCTATGATTTAATGAATACCTAGAATAACTTTTCTTCAACATTTCTATTGCAATTTTATCAAGTATAAGATCAACATGTAAAGCAAGCGCAACGCCTTCGAGGGTCTTATCATCATAAGTGGGACCAAGACCTCCACAAATAATTAACCAGCTGGGCTTTCTAATAAGCGACTCTTTTATTACCAAAGATATTTCATTGACATCATCTTCTGCAACGGTGACTCTTTTTATAAAGCCACCAGCTTGTGTAACCATTTTTGAAAGCCAGTAGGCATTTGTATTTACAATTGTACCAGCCAGTATCTCATTTCCTATGCAGAGTATCTCGAAAGTAATAGTCATGGTACTAACCTTATGTAGCAGCATTTTTCAAATCAATCATATTAATTTACATGGGAGAGTCTTTGGATGATATGCAACCATGCAATTTTATATTTGAAATAAGCTATCTATTAAGATGCCAAAGTATAGAATGCAAGAGTGAAGAGAAACCAGTTACAGAATATAAGGGCCTTAAAGCTCTATCCATGTGCATTTTCTTCTATTCAGTCTTTCACAATTGCAACTAATATAGCAAAAGGGATCTTCGTAGTAAAGTTAGATACTATTGGCAGATATAATAACCA
>JBKPMB010000236.1:0-3257 GCA_046731995.1 Thermoproteota archaeon
TTATTCTTGTCCTCTAGTTAGATGTTCAATTCTCTATGTATATATTAATTACATGATTCAACGCCACATAAGGCATTTTTAATAGTGCAGCAACTTTTACTTAAACCAATTGAATATATACTAGGAAATGATCCTAATCAAGCATAGAGCAGATGTGGCAGAGTGGTCATCTCAAGAACAGAGAACACAGTAATGCGTCGGCCTTGAGCCGGTAGCTGAAAGCAAGCCGATTCGCCTTCTGGCGATCAGGAGTTCGAATCTCCTCATCTGCGCTATTTCAGACTTCATCAGGCCATGATGATCTTCTGCTGGAATTTCGATGTTGCTTTTCTCTTACCTTCTGACTATGCTCGGACTTTATTCTTATCTCAAGTCTTGATATGAGTTCTTTGCACGCACTCAAGGGATCATAGCCTACTGCCTTCGCATTAATTACACCCTTATCCGTAATAGCCCTGGCCCTAAGTGAGTATTTGTGAGTCTTATGTTTATCTCCATAAACGATTACTAACTGTATGTTTTCTAGTTTTCCTTGTATTTTCCTTAAGAATCTGGTAAACTGTTCTTCAATTTCTATGCGTGTGTCATGTTCGTCAACGTGGGCAATATGGATCGAAGGCTGAGATCTCTTTGGTAATACTAATTCTAATGCATCCTTGGGCGTGATTATACCGATGGGCCTACGATTTCCTGTGATCACAACTTCTTCGTTTGTCTTGAATTTTTCAGTCGCCGCATTTAGTTTGGTTCCTGTTTCTACGGATGACGCCTTATGCATGATTTCCTTAACTTTAACATCCCTGATGGCTACTCCTGTTCCAACACCAGGGGACTTGGTAGCTCGTTCCTTAGGAACAGACAGAAGATTTGCGATATCCAGAGCAGAAAGGATGCCCACCAGTACACCATTTGAGTTAATTACGGGAAGTCTGGATATATTGTATCGTCGCATCTTTGATAGTGCATTGCTAAGTGCTGAGTCATCTTCGATGACAATGGCTCCTGACATGATCTGATCAACTGTTGCATGACCGAAGTCTGAAGTTAGTACCACGTCTTTTTCGCTAATCGTCCCATATAGTTTTCCATCTTGATACACAGGTAAAACGCGGTTTCCTGTCGTCATAAAAAGCTCAACGCTTTTTTCTATAGCATCGTTAATAGTCAACAAAGGAGGTTTATTGACAAAATTTTTTAATTTTGAGCTAGGCATTGCATTTGTTGTAAGAAATTGTTTAGCATACACTATACCAAGGAAATTATTCTTGGAGTCGACCACCGTCAAATGGGTAGTATTATTTTCGTACATCAGTTTCAAAGCTCTTGAAACGGTGTCTTCTACATTAGCCGTTATGAGGTTGTTAGTCACGATATCGGAAACTATCATAGTATACGTGTCAAAGATTCATGACATAATATTAAAATCCTTTCGATGTGCGCCTGTAATTTATTGAGATGGAAAAGAATGATTAACCAAAACGCTCAATTTTTTTTTGACCTCGCTTAACCTTGGCAGATTCAGTATTACAGTAGAAGTACGTAAGGAAAAATTCTCTGAGTTGTTACGTTGTTAGAAAAAGCAGGCATCCATACTATAAACCATGTCGCTGACCACATGATTGTATTCTTTCGCTGGAATTTGGAAATATAGGGATTTGGAAAGCATCATAAGGAATGTTATCCTTGTAATAAAGATAAGAATGAACCAAGTAAAGAAACAAAAATCTTTTCCTGAGGTACCGGATGAGGCGATAGTCCAACCTCAACAAGAGAGGCCTGAAACGATGGAACTACTGCCAGAACATGTAAACAATAAGGATGAGGTTGAATATGAGCAGATGAAGTCTGCAGACAATGATATGGACGGAGATGACAATCCTGACTTGGACCCAGAGGCATAGCCTTCGCTGGTTGCAAACATTCTGTCTTATAATTAAATGTGTCTTTAAAATTATTCAATTATCACGATTGAATATGACTGGGACATAGAACGAAACTTATATTCCGGGATGGTGTCGGAATGTCAAAGATCTCGACTTCCATACAAGCGCTAATAAGTGTTCTAGAAAAATAGATGACAGAAAATTTTTATATTAGATAATATCGTTTATAAGTATATCGCATGAAGGTTTGCTCAACCTGTAAGGGTACGGGTTTTGTCCTGGCCGTTGAAGACAGAGGTTCTACAAAAGTTTTCATCGAGGAATGTCCAGACTGTAATTGCTATTAACGTTTATTGTTGTATGTAATTTAAGATATATGATTTATTGCATAGGAATCATGGCCTGTAGAAAGCGATACGTATAAGTAGTTACCATTTAGCAACGACGTCGGAAAAACCGGGCACAAATTTAGGTGTAATAAATTATTCTTAGATTCTATATCAATAGATTAAACAAACTATTCTTATTAGTATTTGCATCGTTGCTACTTAGCAGTAAGATTCTACATAAGTATTTTAGATATATTGTTGACATTAGTTATTTTCGTACTTCTTATAAAGATATAATTGTCATGAATCTCAATGTTTATTAATGGAACAATGGCGGCTCTGATTGTCATTGGCATGGCCTCATCCTTTATAATCATGGATGGTCTTGTCGACTCTGCATCAGCTGCGAACAATAACTCTAAGAAAGTTCTGAGGACTTTATCAAAATGTCAATTAGCTTCTGCAACGGATGGCGACCTCACATTAGCAGAAACAAAAGACTGTTACAATCACGCCTTTAGCCAAGAACAACACAACCCAAAGAGCCCAAACACTGCACAAGATGTTGATCGACTAGAAAACGGACATGAACAGCAGCAAACAAGATCTAGCTCTCTAGATGACCAAAAAATTGGATCTATGCGAGAGGGCTTTAACTTTTAGAACTTGTCCCCTATATACGATATAAACTAGCTCGACAAGCTAGGGAAATGGTAACAGCAATAGATGCTTACCCTCGCTTTTTAATTTAGGTCTTTGTAATATATTGGCGTATGCGAACCAGACATCGGGGATGTGTATACGTATGCGCACATCATAGAAGTCAACTTGATCTCAGTTATTGGGCGCCTATTAATTTACTCAATTTTGCTGAAATGACCTGACTCAGATTAACTTTGGCTGATGTATTCGGAATGGAATTTGTTGCAATTACATCTTCTACTCCTGCAGCTTTTATTGTATTCGTAGCATTTCCTACCAACAGTGCATGCGTACAAATAGCATATACCTTACCGCATTTATGCTTCTTGAGAACCTCGCAAGC
>JBKPMB010000237.1:0-3081 GCA_046731995.1 Thermoproteota archaeon
TAATATGTTTTACTTGTTGTTATCTTATTATGTTAAAGACCGCAGCAGTTTATGGCCTAACTAGTTTTATTTTTCTTCTGCTAGTCATACCTGTTTCTTCTATATATGCTACTGTCGCTACTATATCACAAACACCTCAATTATCAGACAACACTGGTCATACCAAATCGTTTTGGACTAATGGTTCGCCTATCCCTACTCCAAGAACAGAAGTTAGCGTCACATCACTTGGAGATGCTGTATATGTTATTGGAGGATTTGATACATACGGACATCCTACAAACATAGTGGAAATTTACAACACTAAGAATAATATATGGAGTTCAGCTGCTCATTTATCTCATCCATTACATCATACGGCAGCCACATCTTTTGGTGGAAAAGTATACGTGGTTGGTGGATTCCTTGATAGTCATTGGACTCCCAGCGACAGATTATTCATATATGATCCTCTTAAAAATCAATGGTATGAAGGTAAACAAATGCCTACTGCAAGGGGTGCATTAACTGCCAATTTTATTAACGGGATATTATATGCTGTAGGGGGTCAAAGCTTTTTCCGCTCATCCTCCTCTTCTTCTTCTCCATCAGGCATTCTAGCAACAAATGAAGCATATAATACTACATCTAATACATGGACAACAAAAGCACCCATGCTTACTGCAAGACACCACGCTGCTTCAGCCGTAGTTAATGGAAAAATATATGTAATCGGTGGTAGAGTTGCTGGGATGCCACCTACAGTTAATGTGAATGTAAGTGAATTATACGACTCAAAAAAATGCATGGACTTTGCGTGAACCTATGCCTTCTAAAAGGAGTGGAATTGCAGCAGCCAATTTTGATTCAATGAGTATCTATGTCTTTGGAGGAGAAGAGCCTTCCAAGACATTTAACAATAATGAAATATACGATATTAAAGCTAACAAGTGGTTCATTGAAACACCTATGCCTACTGCACGTCATGGATTAGGTGCAGTGTCATTTGACAACAGAATATATGTATTAGGCGGGGGACCGCAACCAGGTTTAAGCGTATCTAACGCGAATGAAATATTTCATGTTATTAGGTAATTTGGCGACTCTTCCTTCCTATAAAATGGACGCATATAGCGATGATATAGAAATGATAAAGTTAAGAAATTCTGGACAACAATTCTATTTCATAATCAATGCTTTCTATTCTCAGACTAACAATAAATTGCTGCTGTTATAATAATTAAGTTAGACGTAAGAGCATTGAAGTGTTTTAACTGCTATTCTGAATTTGTACCTACACTATCAAAGCCCTTATGCCAAAAGTGCGGCTTTTGCTACTATTGCAGAGATTTCCTTTCTTGTGTTCACTATGATGCAGGTAATACGGACCAAAACAAAAAACAGGGGCAACAAGAACAACAACAGCTCTCACAAGCTCCATGGAAGAATAAAAAGAAGAAGAATGATATTCAGAACTGGGATTCCTATACTTATCTTGTTTCTTCTAGCACGCTAACAGCGACAGCTCCTGATCCTGAAAATAGTACTGCCGTAATAGTAATTGATGAATCACTAAGACGCAAATTAGGAAAATTACATATTTTAGAGCTAGTCCAAAAACTGACGAGTCCAGAAATGAATTGTTATGTGGATATAATTCCCACAGGTATTTCTGATAATGACGTAATCAAAGTATTTAATTCATATGTAAATACTCCTACTCTTATTATGACTTCAGACAAGCGCCTATGTGAAAGATTACCAGCAAACTCATTATTTATAAAGACAAAGAAAGGAAGTAATGCAGTCAGAGTAATTACCCACGCAATAAGACATAGAATTTCAAGATTATAATAATCCAAATGAGCTAGCGCAAATCATCTTCAAATCGCCAATAAATAAGTAAATAAATACGAAACTTAAGTCGACAACTACATATTGGATATCATCGTACGACTGATCCAGCAGGAGTTTTTATACTTCTTCTTATTGAAAGCCAAAATGAGAAGTTCGGCAAAGTATATGTTTACTTTGAACTTCTTTAAGATTATAAACTCTTATCTAAAAGATGACTCTCCCCAAATGAAAAACAATGAGTCCGGGGAAAGCATGATTTGATGACTATTGGTGGATAATCATTAAATTTTTTTATTTGAGCAGCCAAGACCACCAACCTGCAACAATAGGAACATCGCCAAACATCTTTATTCTAGCATCAGAACCATTTTTCTTTATTTGGTCTTGAAATGTATCAACTATCTTTAATGTAGCAGCCTTTTTGTTCTTATGTGGAATGTAATAAGGCAATAATAGTTGAAATATCCTTGTACAAAATCACGTTTAAAGAATACATCGTAAAACCACCAACCCGCAGCCAATGTTGCTCTTTCGCTGAATTTGTATGCATTTTCTGAATGTGTCCTTTGCTCAAATTGATGTAAAACTTTTTTCAATATAACCAAATCTTTTTCAAACTCTCTAGAAGCAATGTTAAAGAAAGGAATCATTTCATCGCTGTCTTCTCCTTGCTTATCACTATTATCTGACACAATGTCCATATCGAAGACAACAATAATATATGATTCAATATCAAAATGCTATAATAATATCCCTGTAGGCTTGGCAAGATTCTCTTACTCTTTATTCAAAAGTAAAGTTCCTCTCATCATACCAATATCCTCATCAAATTAAGAATAAAAAATACTCAATACAGTGGTGGAAGATAGATTTGATAAATTAATTACTGCATTAAGAACTGCTGTAGATAATAATGGTGTATTAGATACAAGAAGCAACATCATATAACGACATATTCGACGCCTTTAGGTTAGTATTAAAGTTCTATCATTTTGAAGAACGTATAAGTCAATGAACGATATTGTAGCAGCAACGGTTAGTACAAAAGTACTAATTATAGTACAGAATCGTATATGTTGCCATTTCGGCATTCCAAGCATTTTCAACAGCTTTAACTTTCAATTTAGCCTTTTCCTCGTCAAATGGAGCTTTGATATCAGTTGGTTTAGTGGTAGTATCCTTAGAACCTGTTTTGAAAGCTATATTAGACATACCATTATTATTCTATTGTATTGTTAATTAGTA
>JBKPMB010000238.1:0-3768 GCA_046731995.1 Thermoproteota archaeon
TCTTATAGAATAACGCTTGATGTCAAGCCTAGCAATTCTTGTGCATTTTTGTAAATAATAATTAGGCTTATTCTAAGCTTTATCTCATTCACTAATGTTTAGCACTCATGAGATACACGCTAGTATGAGTACTATCGATAATAAACAAAAGCTCGAAAAAAAGATAGGAGAATCTGTTGGTTTAGAAATGGCTGCTCAAAAAGCTGTAGAAGAACTTGGTTGAAGAGGACTAGATATAGGTGAATTGAAGAGCAAACTAGAAAGGATGAGGAAGGAAGCTAGCAATCATCAAATGGAGCTTGAACAGCTGGTGCAAAAATTGTCAGAATCAGAAGGATTGAACACTTCTAACATTCAAGATACAGCAAAAGAAACAGAAAAAAAGGCTTCTTTTGTCTCTTATCTGAACACTTATGATCTATTTTCAAGGCAATACACCATTAAAAGTATCCATTATACCAAATATTGGAGCGACTGAGGTCTCTCCACTGCTCTGCACTTATCTTTAGCATCATTTTTTCTATTCAACCACCAATAACAATGACTGCAATGCAAATTACAAATATTGTTAACGTCTACCGAGCCATATATTGCAGGTTTTAAATGGAAGAGTTTAATGCCAATGTATTTTTTAAATATACTTGCAAAAAAGGGTACTTCGCGGACAAGATCCGTCACACCACGACCATAAATTAGATCTACCATCCAATCTAAACCTGTTCGTATAGATAAAGTCTATGTTTAACGGATATAATTTATATTCGAACACACGGATCATTAAATAATACAGAATTTACATAACTTGCAAAAGGAGCTCTAATAAAAGTTACAGCATAACGCAGAAAAAATTTATCTTGTTATTACATTACCGAAAGTGTGTCTCGCTATAGATGTCCAAGATGTAAAGTTCCTAATTCAATAGATGTTAATAAAATGTATGATGGGCGGTTGATAATCGTTTGTTCTGGCTGCGGCATTTGTACATTAGTCCCTTCTATGATCAATCTCGATGAGGCATACTTAGAATTTCTAATCATGTATGATAGTGGACATATGTCTGAGATTGAGAGCCTGAAATCTTTGATGGAACATGAGAAACTTCTTCGTCCAACAGCTGAAATAGATACTATGATTTTACGTAATAGCTCAAATGATAATGTACTCAAAGGCATATTACATTCCCAAAAGGATTACGTAGTAGATTATAAAGTTATACAAGAACATGAACCTGAACTTGGAAATAAAGTTGAACATCTGCCTGTAGATGACGCAGTAATTGACGCTCTAATGGAATTACAAATCAAAAATCTATACAAGTTTCAAGAAGAAGCAGTTAAGACCTTTTTAGATGGAAAAGACGTAGTTGTTGTTGCACCAACTGCATCAGGTAAGACAGAGGCATTTTGTATCCCTGTTTTGCAGAAGATCCTTGAAGAGTTATCGCCTTTTGGGTCTTCCAAGTCTAAAATAAGGGCAAAAAGAAAAGTGTTTGCAATATTTGTATATCCCACAAAAGCTCTTGCAAGAGACCAATTGTCAAAGATAAGACAGCTTGCAGAGCCTTTGGGAATATATGCAAATATATTTGACGGTGATACTACAAGCAAACAAAGAAATTCCATACTGTCTAGTCCTCCGGAAATTATCCTCACAAATTTTGACGTTCTTCATTATCACCTTCTTAAGAACACAAAATTTTCTCATTTAATTAGTGATGCTGGATTTTTAGTCATTGATGAAGCTCACATTTATACTGGTATCTTTGGGGCAAATGTCCATTATATTATAAGGAGGCTTGAAAGGATGTCGAGAAATAGGAAATTGCAAATAATAGCCGCCTCTGCAACTCTCCCAAATGCAGAAGAATTTTGTATGTCTCTATTTGGAAGAAAAATGAACGTTGTACATGGCAAAGGCAGAAAAGGCAAAATTAATTTTATAATATTATTTCCATCATTGCGCTCACGTAGATCTTTGATGATCGATCTTGTCAGACAAATGACTACAAGTAACCATAAAACAATTGCATTTAACAAATCTCATTTAGGCTCTGAGCTTCTTGCATTCTATTTGTCCAAACAAGGCCTAAAAATAAAGGTACATAGAGCAGGACTCTTGCCGACAGAGCGTAAAATAGTTGAACAATCATTTAGAAACGGTAAATTAATGGCAATCTCAGCAACACCTACACTGGAGTTGGGGATAGATATTGGAGATGTGGATGCCATCGTGTCAGATATAGTTCCCGTTAATCGGTTGATCCAGCGCGTTGGAAGAGCAGCAAGAAGTGGACAAGAAGGATATGCGTTCCTCACATTAGGTAACGACCCGATAAGTCAATATTATAAATCACATCCAAGCGACTATATGGCAGATCAGGAATTGGCATACACTGATCCTTCTAATCCGTTTGTAGAGGAACATCAAGTTCTCGCCATGGCTTGTGACAAACCTATTTCAATGACAGAATCGTCTGCTATGGTAAATATTATTCAAAGACTTACTTCTAAAGGACTGCTTCATATGTCAAACGGTAAATTCTTTCCTGACTTTAATAAGTCTATGAGCATTTTAAGAGACTTTAGTATTAGGGGAATTGGAACTGGTACCGATATACTTTTCAGTGGAAAGTTGGTTGGTGAACGTTCATTGCCGCAAGCATTAGAGGAGCTACATGATAATGCAATATACTTTTTATCTGGAAAAAGATATCAGGTAAAAAAGCTTCATTTCAATTCCAAAATGGAAAGACGATCGTATGCAGAGTTAACACGCATTCCAGATGATTATCCATACTATACAAAGGCAGTAGTTGATGAGTTGCCAAATATCCTTAGCACCTATGAACACAAGAGAGCGATTGGAATAGAAGTAAAATACTGTTCTTTAAGGATTCAAAAAAGAGTGTTAGGCTATTCCAACATTGAAATTGGACAGGAAGTTGCAAAAGGGACCAAAGTCATGTTTGAGGATCCTGTTGAATTTCAATTTGTAACTAAAGGACTTGTTTTCAGAGCACCGAGACCTGTAAATACTTTAAAAAATGCAAGTGATGAGCAGTATGTGGAGATGAGTGGATATCATGCTTCTGAACATGTGATGATAGAAGGAAGTACAATGATAACTGGAGGAGCATCTCAGGATTTGGGAGGAATATCTCTAGGGTCTTCCGGTTTGATTTTCATATATGATGGTGCTATAGGTGGAAATGGTGCCAGCAGAGTACTTTATGACAAATTCGAAAATGCATTAGAGAGGTCGCTGCGAATATTAACAGAATGTTCATGCAAAAGTGAGAGTGGTTGTCCTAGGTGTACTTATTCTTATAGATGTGGAAATAATAACGAATATCTTCATAAGATTGCTGCTATCGAAGTATTAAAGAGAGTCTCCGAGAGAGAGGAGACTCAAATAGAAGATATAATATCTATGGATCGTACGATTGTATGAAATATGGTTATACCAATTTTTAGTATAACTTAATAGCCTGGTATGCATATTTCTATCATAGCTTTATCTCAAGAATAGGTTCATTAAACACTGTGGTTCTCGTATTTGACGTGTAGTAAGTCAATATTGTTATACACTTGTCTTATAGTTCCAGATTCTTTTAAAAAGACAAATGCTACCATCCTAATTATAATTTGAAAATGAGAAGTGCGACGGCCGGGATTTGAACCCGGGTTACCAGATTGGCAATCTGATGTCCTAGACCAAACTGGACGACCGTCGCAGGAATATTCCAAAGACTCAGGCGGTATTTTAGAG
>JBKPMB010000239.1:0-2401 GCA_046731995.1 Thermoproteota archaeon
AAGGAGAACAAAAAAGATGACCATACAACATATGGATCCATAGTTTATCAACAGAATATTTGGGAAATATACAAGTACACAAAACATTCAGATAAAATGCAGATTACAGATAGTATAAAACAAGCCCAGCAGTTTCCAGGAGTTATTGCAATGTTCAATGAGCAAATTGTAAACAATATTGTTGATAGCGAAGGTACTAATCATTCTGGCCTTCTGCTCCTTCTTCTTTTTCAAATTCAAATAGTGGAAATGTTGGTGATAGTAATAGTGTTATCGATGCTAATGCGATTCCAAAAGCTCGCATTGTTTTATCATGTGATAACATCGTGTAGCTATTAAGGGAACGAATAGAAAACTGCAGAAATCAAAAGTTGGTGTTAAGATAAAAGTACTAGCAGATACAGAATTGGTCAAAGAATATTTTGAATCTCAGCAAAGATTTGTTGCAGCCACCAAGAATAAGGATGACAATTATAGCAATGCAACTAGCAATAAAAATTCAGCGCACAAAGAAAACAAGAATGTGACTAGACTAAGAATAACAATAATAGGCGTATTAATTATGACGAGGACAATTACTATCGACATGAACAAGAACGCAAAAATACCCTAGCAAATCCTCATTATCCAAATACTGATAGACATAGGCGGATCTTGGATATTCCATTTAGTATGATAATACTTGATGGCATTGAGGTAGGACTAGAATTGGTTAATTCTAACAATCCAAGAGTTCTTTTCAGGAGTCTGGATAAAGGATCAAGAGTTTGCAACTGCAATGAAAAGCTTTTACCAACATTATGGGACAATGCTTCTGAAAATATATAAAATATAATAAAAAGTAAGGAAGCAGGGGAATTGATCGTGGTTTTTAAATCTCGATAATTCAGTCAAGATTTTCAAGATATTGGCAATAATCTAAGAATCACCTTTATTTAGGCACAATTAGCTAGATTATGGAACTTTATGTTAAATAAGGTTAATTAATGGATTCATGTAATTCAGTATATGGGCGGTGATAAGGTTCACGACATTGCCTCTGTTTTTAGGGCTCTTTCTAATGATCATGCTATGTCTTTGTTTAGGACTATAGCCATTGAAAAAAAGGAACCGGACATGCTCAGAGCAGAGTTAAAGCTAACCTCAAAACAATACTATTCAAGAATAAGCGCGCTAACAAAGTCCAATTTGGTGCAAAAAAAAGGCGGAATGTTATCCCTTACTTCTTTTGGCAAGCTTGTTTACAAATCTCAGCTAACGATCGAAAAAGGACTAGAGGATTTGTCAAAGCTTAAAGTAATCGATTCGCTTGAAACGTCTAGTGACCTATCTAAAGAAGAGTGCGACAACATAGTCAATATCCTAATACAAAACCGAGAAATTAAAACAATTCTTGAGAAAAAAAGTTAATGACAAATTGCTATGAACGTATGTCACTCAAATTCGTATCAACACTAACCTGACTGACCGAGAATCCAATGCGTATTGCCACAATTCAAAATTAGAAATGCAGATAAGATATATATGATTGAAATATCCTTAGTTTTCAAATCAGGCATTTGGTTACAATATAAAAAATAACAGACTTTCGATATTCTTTTCAAACACTTTATATAAATACAACAATACTAACATTTTATAATCCCAGTACTCTATAACAAATCGATTCTTAAAATGACGTGGGTCAAAGTAGCCCATAAATCAGAAATTGGCGATAAAAAAGGGAAAGAGCTTAATATTAATGGTACAAGAATTGCGTTATTTCATGCTAATGGTAAATTTTACGCAATAGAAGCATTGTGCCGCCATCAAAATGGATCGTTAGCTCCTGGACAAATTGATGGGGAAGTAGTTGAATGCCCTCTACATTCTTGGCATTACAATATTAGAACTGGTGAATTGCTAGATTACCTTTCGGGAGTCAGGTTAACAACATATAAGGTCGATATCAGAGGCAATGATGTATTTATCGATGTATAATATCAACTTTAAAGTAATGGAAAGCATTGTTAGCAACACATAACAAAAAGCAAATAATAGTGCCATTACAACAGCACATCGATAGCTTAAAAACTTTGTATCTGCATATATCTATAAAATATCCCTTGATCAAGAATATTGTTAGTCAAATTTGAAACTATACAATACATTAAGCAGACAAGTGGAGGAGTTAGAGTATACTGCCATAAGCAACAAGGAAAGTAAGGATGACACCAAACAAGATAACAAGATCATTCGAATTTATCTATGTGGCCTTACCGTTTATGATGATTCTCACATAGGCCACGCAAGAACGATAATTTTCTTTGACGTTCTCCGTAGATACCTTATTTTTAAAGGACACAAAGTAAAATTTATTCAGAACTTTACCGATGTTGATGACAAGATAATCAATAGATCA
>JBKPMB010000240.1:0-3829 GCA_046731995.1 Thermoproteota archaeon
GAATAAATATAGTCAACGTTACTGTAATTAGTCTTATTCGTAGTTTATTACCAGTCTTTATTCTTATGCTAATATATATCGGAATTATTGCAGCGCTGAAAATAGCAATAGTGCTGATGAGATGGAGAAAATTAGCCTGAAGCAATGTGAAATTCTATATACCTTCAAACTGATACATGGTATGAAAAACTATCGGTAAGAGAGCTAACTATTAGGGTAGCAAAAAAATGGACTTGGTTCAGTTGCTGTAAAAATATATTTTAAAAGTATCTTCGCACGTTTGTCTATACATGTAGTTAGAATAAAGAAAAGATAGATGTTAATTTTATACAATTGTTATTGGCCATTTACTACTTGTATTGTTCCTTTCATTATTAGCAGATGATATTCACAATGATATGTAAATGTACCAGTCAGAACTAAAACAAGTATTGAGTAACCCAAAGTGTAAAACGGATATTCATAAAAATGAGTAGGTTGCTGATGACATTCCCATATCATCAAATGAACTAATTGGTAGTCCTAAGTCATGCTGCAGCTCTTGAATTCTACGTGCATAGAGTTCCATTTTATCATATTCATCTTTATTCTTTGCAATCACATATCCTTTCCAAGCTTTGTGAAGAGCGCCCCACACTTGATTCTCAAAGAACCCTGAGTCTAGCATTTTTGACCTGTCTGTGTTTATCATATAATTTGATTTTTTCTATATTTGTAGTAGTGAAGAGAATACAATGATTTTTTTCTTCGTCTGCTGAATCTATGGTATTTCATCGTGGATAGTTTTGCTTGAGATAATGGTACTCCATTTGTTTTTGGAGTTTTTAAATTCTTTCATCTGAATAATGTTATGATAAGTATGTAAGCAATGATATGTCATGCAATGATATGCCAGTCTCTATAGAGCGCTAAATAGAGTTGCTTTGCAAGTGTGTTACTCTAAATATGAAAAACAACTAAAACCTAAGAATGACCTATGTTCTTGGCGCTAAATGCACTGATGGAGTAGTTTTAGTCTCCGACACTAAAATTACAACTTACTATGGCAATGATGACTCTTATGATGATAAAATAACAGGGGAAATACCAAGCGTATTAACAGCTCTTTCGGGTTCAAGAGAGCCTTTTGAAGAATTTAGAATGCGTTTACGGCAATTCGTACGTGAGCAGGGAAATAAAGCAGACAAAATTTCCATGGATAAATTGCTTATAAATATCGGACATATTATGGATTATTTAGACAAACATTATAGTAATTATCCATTTGATCTTCTTATAGGTAACTGCAAATCCTTCAATTTTATACTATTTTATCAGGATGGCAGGCTAGAGCCAGTTACGAATTATAAAGCCATAGGAAGTGGTGCCCCATATGGTTTGATTTATCTTAAAAAACATTTTGAAAATAAATCTATGGATGAAATAGCAGAACTAGGGTATTTTATAATCCGATACATTGAACGATTTGGACTTGATTCAGCTGGAGGAACTGGTAAAAATAAGCCGAATCGACAGATTAGATTCGTATCCAATAATAAAGATGACTATGGTCCTAACAGAGGACAAGTAGATAGATATGAAAGAAATGCAAGACAACGTTTGGCTAAAATAGAAAAGAGTATCATCAATGACTATGTGTTAAGAAAAAAGAGAAAACAATTATAATTTCTTTACTTCTTGATTAATTAAAAATTCGACCCATTTGAATGCTTTACTAGGTACTGGTGCTTTATCTGGTCTGCTATAAAATTCTGAACAGATCAATTGTTTGCAACACTCACGCCCATTTTTGTCTAACCCAATTGTTACTGGTCTTCCTACTAAGTTCTCTACTTATTAATTCATTTTTGATTTCATTTTATTATATGAATGGTATTTCTTTGCGTGATCTCGTATTTGTTCCATTCCTGTAAAGGCAACACCACATCTTTTACATTCATAGAGCAGATCCTTTCCATGGGTGACTTGTTTATGTTGCATAAGCTCTTCAATTCGTCTGAATTTTCTATTACAAGTTTCACATATGTGTTTCTTCAGTAAATCCATTTTTACCTCTTGATTTGATTTTTTTTATCCCAACATTCTCTGCATAACTGTCCTTCGATCTCCCAGTTTGGCTTTGGGTTATATCGTATAAAACCTATTTTTTTATTACAGATTGCACAGAAGTTAAGTATTTTATCATACTGTGCTTCCTTGCTATCGTAACAATTTTTACACAACATACTTCCCGATTCCATGTTCCATTGCCATCTAGGCTTGTTCTTGTCAATTTCAAGAGTAATCTCTTTTTTACAAATTGCACACTCATGAGGAGCTTCTTCAAGTCTCCTTTTTTCTTCCTGTTTTTTTAAAATAAATTCTTTGGTCTTCTCCATATGGCAATCAGCACATAATAGACCTTGGATATTCCACTCGGCCTGTGGTTTGTATTTATGTTTGAGCTTCGCGCTACAATTAGTACAATACAAGACCTCTTTCTTTCCAAATAGATGCAATATGTTGATGATAAATAATAACATATAAAGGCATTAAATATGTTTATGTGAATGAATGGCCTGAAGTGGGTTAAATCACAACTATAGTAAACTGAGCAAATTAATAACGTTCTATACATATTGTGAAAACTGTCTCATAATTATATTGCATTATTGATAATGTACTTATAATTCCTGACTGGATGTCAGGTCAGCTATGTAGAGCAATAACTGGTAGTGGCTTTCCAAGCGTGAGCTATATACTGACGATGATGATCATATATAATTTCAAAGGCTTCAGTGAATCAATCTCGGCGCCATGAAAGTAGACCTTCTTGATAGAGATATTATTATAGAGCTTGAGCGTATTGCAAGGGAAAAACAATGCAAGCTTCAAGACACATGGGCTGAATCTGATAGTATGAAACGTCAGTTGCTTGGCTATATTTTTCGATATTTTATGGACGTATTGTTCTATTGGAACTGCATAGATAAATTATAGAAGTAGATCAGATACAATGCCCTTGATGATGGAAAGGGACAATGTGAGCTGTTTTCAAAATTAGAGCAGATTACAGACATTTTAATGATTAATAGAAGTTCGGGCCAAAACCACCTAATAGTCTGAGCAGACCGATTAACAAAATTAAGACGAACTTTAATAGAGTTCATTAGCTATTTAGGTAGCCAAAGCATGCAGCACAATCAAATACACTTTAGAGCAGAATTTATGATAGAAGAAGGAAAGATAGAAGAATACAAGAAACTGGTACAAGAAATGAGCAGGATGGTTGAAGCTAATAGCCAGACATAATGATAATACCAGTTTTATCTTAACAAATCGGAGACAAAGTGTATTGTACATGAAACTTATGTCAATTCGGAGGCAGTACTTGCTCACACAAGCAGCATTGCATCACAAACAATACTTCCAAAGATTTTCAGTGTCGCTAAGATAAGTAGATTTGACGTTTACGGCAATCCCAGCGAGGAATTACAAAAGCTGCTAACACGTTTTGGTGCAGACTTCAATTTATTTGCGGGGTTCATTCGTTGATGCTTTGCATTATCCTTTAAATCTAGCTATTTTATGAGCTCAGAACTAAGATAAACATAACAAAATATCCAGCACGTTACAGCAGTTTGAGTTCTACTTCCTCTTCCTCTTCCTTCGTCTGCGATTATTAGCGTAGCAAAACAGGTTGTGCGTCGATCTTAACACGAAACAGAGTATAAGGCTTACGCCGAAGATCACGACCCTCTTTATTGAACCTAGCTTGGCGGTGTAACTGGTTTGCAGTGACATATAGATACCCATCAGAAGCAAGTGAGAGTGTGTCGGGCCACAAAAG
>JBKPMB010000241.1:0-15636 GCA_046731995.1 Thermoproteota archaeon
GCCTTAAGTTTACCACGCATCTCTTTGTCCTTGAAAATTGCGGGATGATTTGGGTCTGCTAGAATAACTTCATACCACAAATATCTGCCGTCTTTGTGTAAATAGTAGGAGCCCAAAACTTCTAAGCTAGGAAATTTTTCGCTTACCCTTCTCTCTCCGATCTTACGCATGTTCGTCCCCTGCTTTATGCGAACTACGCCAAAGTGTTTTGGTCTTCTGCCTGAGACAGGTCTTTGCTTCCTCATCCCTCCTCTACCCACTCTAACCCGAACGACGATAATCCCCTGCTTCGCCTTATAGCCTAGCCTTCTTGCTCGATCTGGCCTGCTAGGTCTACTAACTTTGTGGATAACCTCTTCTGTTCTCCAGACAACTGCCTTAGACTTCAACATATCGTTATTCGACTTCCACATTTTGGTCCATGTAGAAGTCATATAGTTATGCATATATCTTCATAAGCTCATCCGCCCTTAATATCTGTATATAAAAAGCGAATGAGCTTCCTAGTCGAAAACTGACAATACTATCTATCAAGTTAATAGAATATATGATACTGAACTAGACCCGCTATGTCTGGTCGCTGCCTCTGAGTGACTGAATGATTTTCTCTGCGATTACAATAGATGCTAATTGTTGCGCCTCTTGTGTTTGTGAGCCTATATGGGGCGTACAAACTACGTTTGGGAGTTCTATTAGCATCTTGTTAACTGGTGGTTCTATCTCGAACACATCTAATGCTGCTCCAGCAATTCTTCCACTTATAAGCGCACTGTGCAATGCATTTTCATCAATTATTTCGCCACGCGATGTGTTTATAATAAACGCACTTTTCTTCATCTTAGAGAATCTTTCAGGATTGAACATATGTCTTGTTTCATTAGTTAATGGGACGTGGCAGGTGATGAAGTCTGCACTTGCTACCAACGTATCAAGATCCGTAGTTATTAAACCAACTTCCCTGACAAAATCCTTATTTATCGGATACAAATCATAACCAATTAAATTCATCCTTAGAGCTTTTGCAATTCGTGCTATATTTCGACCAATGTTTCCAACTCCTACGATCCCAAGGTATTTACCTTTCAGCTCTACCCCGGTAAGGTCCTTTTTAATCCAGTGCCCTTTTTTCGTTTCTGCATCGGCATAAGGAATAGACCTAGCAAGACTAATCATGTGGCCTATTGCAAGTTCAGACACGGCGTTTATCGCTGCTTCAGCAGCGTTGATAACACAGACATTCCTTAGTTCAGCTGTATTTAGATCAATATTATCTAATCCTACTCCAACCCTAGCAATAATTTTCACATTAGCTGCTGCATGTATAACTTCTTTGGTAATTTTGGTTCTGCTCCTAACTATGATGACTTGATATTCCTTAACTCGAGAAATCAATTCAGTAGCGGTTATATCTGGCATGTAGTCAACTGTCATCCCTACTCCCTTCAAACTGTTAATACCTGCTTGGTCGATTGCATCGCACACAAGAACTTTGCCACTAATTTGCATAGGCCCTCAAAATATCTGTGCTCCTATATTAACTGCTGCCTGTGCTCAGCTACTCTCGTGTGCTCGATGACCGATCGGTCATGCAGGTAACATGTAGGTCCAGAGCAAAAGTACATTAACACGGTCTGTTTCTGCCAGAAATAACTCATTAATATTTAATAGTATCACTTATGCTCTTATCTAAATCCGATCAAATGATATATGACAACTACATCGTAAAAATTTCCAATCCTGCATGCACAAATCAGATATTCTGGAAGCGAGTATATTATCCTAAACTAAGAAGGAGCTGGATAGGGGGATCAAAACTCATTTTTACAACAAAAAGAAATTCAGAAGATCTATTTGTTGGCATCGGAAAAATTAAAGCGAAATATGACCTCTCAGTATTAGACCATAATGAGAGAAAGATTTGTATCCAAAACAACTTTCACTCAAAGATTATATTTGATAAAATGGTCAGATTCATTCCACCAATCATAACGCGAGACGTAAAGTTTATTTCACTTGATCGAATGGAGGGCCCATCATTAGATGGCACTTACCTTTCAGACTCGGAAATATCAAGCATAGAAGGGTTGGCTAAGATAATGATTATGAGTTAAAGGCCGAGTGCCTACGCTATCTCTGCCTTTATCGCATCTCAAGTTCCTTCTCTATACCAATTGCCATTGCTCGTACCATTCAAATATCGTCATTATGATTATATTATCCTCGTCATGTCTCATTATAGAATCGATAAGGATTCGCTCGGAGAAGTACAAATTCCTCATGAGCATTATTACGGAGCATTTACAGCTCGAGCAATGCTACAATACAAAGTTACAGGGCAAAGAGCACATGTAAATCTCATCAGGGCTTATGCTATGATAAAACGGTCAGCAGCACTGGCAAACAAAGAACTCAACGCCCTTGAGTCCA
Organism: Thermoproteota archaeon; assembly: GCA_046731995.1. GTDB lineage: Archaea > Thermoproteota > Nitrososphaeria > Nitrososphaerales > Nitrososphaeraceae > JAFAQB01. Next base: position 2,428 of record JBKPMB010000241.1, read on the forward strand.
AAAAGGCAGACGCAATAGTGAAAGCCTGCGATGAAATCCTTGAAGGTAAACTTCTCGATCAGTTTGTCTTAGACGCTATAAACTCCGGCGCCGGGACGGCTTTTAATATGAACTCAAATGAAGTAATTGCTAACCGTGCTCTAGAGATTCTGGGGAACAGAAAAGGAGAATACACAGTCATAAGCCCCAATGATCATGTAAATATGTCACAGTCTAGCAACGACACGTTTCCTACGGCAATGCATATCTCTATCCTGTTGAATATCCATCCTTTGCTGTCCTCACTTGACAAGCTTATTGAATCACTCGATAAAAAAGCGCATGAGTTCGAAAGTGCTATAAAAGTAGGAAGAACGCATCTCATGGATGCCATTCCAGTGACTATGGGAGCCGAATTAAATGCTTTTTCATACTCCTTAAAACAAGCAAGGCAAAAAATAGTCAGATCTATAGAAGACTTAGAACGGGTCGCTCTGGGAGGAACGGCAGTAGGCAGCGGCGCTAATACTCTAAAAGGGTATAGAGAACTTGCTATTAGGCACCTTTCAGAAGTATCTCGTTTAAACATAAGGCCATCAGAGAACATGTATTATTCTTTGCAGAGTAAATTTGACATAGCTAATTGCTCTTCTACTGTTCGTAACCTTGCGCTAGAGTTAATTAAAATAGCAAATGACTTCCGTTTAATGGCTTCAGGACCTGATGCAGGATTAAATGAGATCTTCATTCCTGCTGTTCATGCCGGTTCTTCCATAATGCCAGGAAAAGTTAACCCTTCTCTAGCCGAATGCTTGAACATGATATGCTTCAATGTAGTAGGCAATGATGTTGCCATAGCGATGGCATCTCAAGCAGGCCAGTTCGAACTTAACGTTATGCTTCCAGGCATGCTAAAGTGTGTGTTAGAATCTACAGATATGCTGAAGAATTTTCTTCCTATATTTGCAGCAAATATGATAGAAGGATTGAAGGTAAATTCTGAGAGGAATGCCGAAAATGTAAAAAAAAGTCCTGTACTTGTCACGCTGCTGAATCCCTACATTGGGTACCTCAAGGCTGCAGAAATCTACAAGGAATCGCTAAATTCTAAGAAATCCGTAAGGGAATTGATACTTAGCAAAGGCTTAATGACAAAGGATGAAATTGATAAAGCATTCTCAAAAGAGAACATTCTTGGATTAAAATAGACCGGGCAAAGTATCTCAAACAAAAAACGCAGTGGCGAAACATCGATGTATAAAGTATATCCCATCTGCGCACAATAATGGTTTAATGTTAAATAAAACTCATATATTAATTGCGATGCAACAACATATTGATTGTAATGGATCGAAATCCAGAAAACTCCTATTCTGCACAAGGGAAGAATAATCTTCGCAAAAGGTACAACAGGATGGTCATCATAGATCTCAAGAAACGCGCGATCCTTCGCAATTTAATAAAACAAAATACGTTATGTGAGCACAAGCAGGTCTACACGCATGCGAACGCTATTTGCAGAAGAATGTCGTCATCTTACGAGGAGGGGAGGATTTCTGCACAACAAGCAGCAGAATTGATGATTCAAGCGCATGATCAGATGAGCCATCGCGGACTCCCAAAGGATGTAGTTGCAGCAGAGATGAATAAGCGTTTGAATAAATTAGAAGGAGCAGCTCAAACTGCGAGCTTTGAAGCCACTATGGCCAACGTCAGTAATGCAAATAAGCTCACCGATAACCAAAATGGAAATAGCAAGGGCAGTGATGATACTGCTTCAGACAGGTATTCTGAGAGTTATTGGGCTGAAGTTATATGAGAAATAGACGCACTAACCTTTGCATAATATCTTGTGTAAATGGACATCCTGTTAGGTATACAATATCACAACTAGCTTATAGGACTAGACGAATTATCTGTTGAAATAATTTTAATAATACTTTCATTCTGGTATAGCACTGTCGATATTATTGCAAAATAAATTCCTAAGAGATACTTCTTTATCACAAAAGGGAGGATATTCCTACCAGTGGGCTTGTGCTCATATGAAAGTACTTGAGAAAATAAAATCAAAGAATGAGAAGGCGAAGCCCTTATCTGGCTACAGGTTAGGATTGTGCTTACACATCACAAAGGAGACATCTGTGTTAGTAATGGCCGCAAAACAATTGGGTGCTGAGATAGCCTTGTGCTCTGCGAATCCTCTTTCGGTACAAGAGGACATAGTAGCGTTTCTAGGAATAGAAGGAGTGAAGGTTTTTGCCTGGAAGGGAGAAACATTAAAAGAGTATAACGATTGTATTGCTAAAGTCGTAAAATTCAAACCGGACATTATTACTGATGATGGTGCTGAATTGCATATCGAAGCCCATAGGTCTAATGTAAAAAATGTAGTTGGAGGAACAGAGGAAACAACATCCGGAGTAATGAGGCTAGAATCGCTGGAATCAAAGAACATGTTGTCATATCCTGTAATAAAGGTAAATGATGCTGACACAAAACATATGTTCGATAACAAATACGGTACTGGTCAGAGCACAATAGATGGTATTCTAAGATCCACTGGTATATTCCTGGCTGGAAAACATATTGTAGTCTGTGGGTATGGGTGGGTAGGAAAAGGCCTTTCTTTAAGAGCCAGAGGAATGGGCGCAATAGTTACAGTCACAGAAGTCGACCCAATCAAGGCACTTGAAGCACACATGGATGGCTTCAATGTAAACCGCTTATCGAATGTCGCTGCGAGCGCAGACATATTTATTACTTGTACTGGCCAAACCCATGTCATCAGAGAAGAGCACATTAAAAAGATGAAAAATGGTGCAATGCTTGCGAACGCAGGACACTTTGATGTCGAGATAGATGTTAATTATGTATATACGCAAGGCCGTTCTCCAATTATGGTGAGGCCAAACGTTGAATCAATAACAATAGATGGAAAACGAATATTTCTGTTATCAAAAGGAAGGGTAGTAAACCTGATAGGAGCTGAAGGCCATCCTCCTGAAATAATGGCCTTATCTTTTGCAAACCAATTGTTATCTATAATATTTATTTGCAATAACCATGCTAAAATGCAAAAACATACTTATGACGTGCCAAAGGAAATTGACGTTAATATCGCCAAATACGCTCTTGAATCCATGAATATTAAAATTGATTCTATGACTCAACGTCAAATTTCGTATCGCACTGAATGGGAATAATCAATTCCATATACAAATAAACACAATAAGAAGTTGAGTTTGCGCTTGTAATTTTTGATAGAATGCTAAAGATTACAGGTGTCGAATTGAAATGAGCTTGAATATCAATAATATCAAGAGCGCATTAACAATTGGCCACATAATGCAATAAGCCAATGCAATTTATCATATGCGGTAATATATGTTCGACTATGCTCTAAAGTAGAAGAGTGCATCCAACGCCACAGCAATAAAGATTATGACTAGATATGGCGCTGTAACTTTGTAAGCTTTCCAAGCAAACTCGGGTGTAGGATTTCTTAGTAGTTTGTAGTGATATATCAGCATCAGAGATCCAGATATGGCAGCAACTACAGTATACAAAATACCAAGACCAAATATGTAAAGCAAGACGGAATAAGGAACTAAAATCGCGGTATTAGCCAAAATATACGCGGCTGTTTTTTGATTTCCTATTAGTACCGGCAGCATAGGAACATTAACACTGGCGTACTCCTGTCTTGCTCTGATTGCCAAGCACCAGAAGTGCGGAGGTGTCCATAGAAAAACGATCCATCCTATCAAGAAACCTAGTAAGTTTACCGATCCCGTTGCGGCTGCCCATCCAGCCATTGATGCGGCGCTACCAGCAAAACCTCCAATTATTATATTTGATGCATTAGATCGCTTAAGCCATCTCGTGTATATTATAACGTAAATGAATATTCCTAGAGCGATCATCGACGCCGCTACGATATTCAGAGTAAAGAAAGCCGTTACAACAGAGATTACACAAAGCGCAATACCGTAGGCAAGCACCTTGCTGGCGGACAACCTTTTCGAAGGTATGGGCCTGTTCGAGGTTCTCTGCATTACAGCGTCAATATCTCTATCATAATAGTGATTGAGTGCGCTCGAACCCATTGACGCCAAGGCACCTGTTAATATTAGGAATGCTAGCTGATAACTATTGACGTCCCATGCGTGGGTAGGCGTAGAATCATATCTAGTCGCAGCCAGCATCGAGGTGACAGCAGTGATAACCAAAACTATAACTATTCGTGGCTTAGATACCTCGATGTAATCTCGAACATTCACAGCTGCACAGATACCTTAGAAAAGGTCCGACAAAGTAGCATTTAATTTATTCGGATTCCCGAGGGTTTAAGCATAAATGCAGTAATGTTATATCAAACTCTTCTTCCTCTGCGTCCTCCAGGTTTCCGAGTACTGTCATGAGGCACAGGAGTAACGTCATCGATTCGACCAATTCTAAAGCCAGCTCTAGCCAGAGCCCTTATCGCTGCTTGCGCACCAGGGCCTGGTATGCGTGATCCTGCTCCGCCCACTGCCCTAACCCGTACATGAAGGGCATTGATTCCTTTCGATTCTGCTGCTTCGGCTGCTGCCACTGCTGATTTCATAGCTGCATATGGAGACGACTCGTACCTGTCGGCTGTCACATGCCTTCCTCCTGAGCTGAAGGAGATTGTCTCTGCTCCGCTTATGTCTGTGATATGAACTAGGGTATTATTATAGCTACTAAATATATGTGCAACTCCCCACTTGTATCTAGTAATATCATCAGCTTGCGACACGGTAAGCGCTTATGAGTGGACTAGCTTTTATATACTATTGCTTTTTATGGTGCAAGTTGACTTTACCGTTATACTTTTATGACCATCAGGACAAAATAAGAACATTAACCTATTATAGACCATTTCTCATAATGTTGCTTGAAAAGCAAATTTATTAATGTCGTTTCTTTACCTGCCAAACTTGTGTATGTAACCCCCCTCCTTAAGCGGCAGTCTAGTTCCTCTTTGAGTTAAAACTATGACTTTTCCTTCACCTTTTTCTACCTTACCAATAACATGAAATTTTAGTTTCAGTCTTTGGGCCAAACGCCTCGCTATTTCCAAATTTACTTTTGAGATTGTTGCTATTATCTCATATTCTTCTCCACCATAAAATATTAAATCTACAGCTTCTAAGTGATTATCTATTGCGAACTGTTGGATACCTTTTGCTGAAGGAATATGATCTATTATCAGATCAACTTCGCTCTGCTTTGCTATCTCATATAATGATGCGGCCAGGCCATCGCTTGAATCTATAGAGGATGAAAAAAATTTTGCCATCCGTGTCCCGAATATTAATTGTGGCTGGGGTCTTAGCACTGAACGTATGGCAGTTCTCCTAAACTGTCCTTTTGCCTTTGCCTTGCTGAGTAGAATAGCCAAACCAGAAGATGTATAACCAAAAACTCCGGACGATATTACAAAATCGCCAGGCTCTGCACCGCTTCTTTTCGGTATAATTTCATGGGTAAGAAAAACTCTTGCTAGATTGCAATTAATTACAAGCTCATTAGATTTATTGGTATCCCCGCCGGCGATTTTGACCCCGAATTCTCTTGATGCGATTTTAAATCCCCTTATCAAATCCGTGATTTGACGCTTGCGATATCTGCTTGGGATTCCCAGAGAAATAAGACATGCATAGGGAGGTTCGATGCCTTTTGCAGACATGTCGCTGATACATGCCACAATGCTTTTTCTTGCAATTTGCCAAGGTTTCATGCAGCTGGGAACATCGGTACTTTCAACTAACATGTCAGATTTTAGTACAATGGCGGCAGAACTGCAACAATCAAAATCGCTGATTATGTGCTTAAGAGGTAAGACAACTATGTCATCACTTTCGTGTCTAGGTCCTTTGTTTATTCTAAGGTTGTACGAAAGAAGTCTAATGATTTCCTTTTCGTTTAACTTGCTCATAGACAGATTGAACCTTTTCGCTTGTACTCTTGAATAACGACTGAGCTTTCTCCCTACTAGATTCAACTGAAATCCTTAGAAAATCTTCGGTATTAGATGGTCGAACGAGAATCCAAGAGTCATCATCTAATATAGCTTTAACGCCATCCAAACTTGAAATTTCAGATGCTTCCGCTTTCAATGCATCCCTCAACCTCTCTATCACTTTTACGTGGAGACTAGAATCAATGGATACTACTGATCTTATCTGAAGATATTGTGACGAAAGCGCGAGACATTCATCAACAATTTTTTTGTTCAACGATGATATAATAGCACTTGCTAGGAATCCGTCTCTGCACAGGTTGAATCTTGGGATAATAAAGCCCGCGCTACTACCCTCGCCGCCTGCATCGGCATTAGTGTCCAGCATCATTTTGACTACGTTGGCCTCCCCGACCTTTGAGTAATACATGCTGCAACCTTTTTGATCTATATATTTATTGATAGAAATACTGGTATCTATGCTTGCCACAAATTTTTTCATTCCCATGGTTATTGCACTGGCAATACAAAGCAAAAGCGTAGAATCGGCGCTCAACTTTTGCCCTTTATTGTTGATGACAACGAGTCTGTCGCCGTCAAGGTCGAATGCAAAACCAAAATCAAGGTTGTTTGAGGATACAAGTATGCATAACTCATTTAATTCCTCAGTCGTTGGGTCTGGCTTCCTAGATGAAACACCTTGAATATCGTTAATGGAATAAAAGGTATGGCCAAGCTGCTTAAAAAGTTCATTACAATGTCCGCAGGCTGCTCCACCACCAGGGTCAAGTGCAATTCTGGCATCATTGAGGCGTTGTATATTTGATATTAAGTTCGCGACTTCATTGATATAGCCTGATGTAGCAACTTTAGACTTACCGAATTTCGCAGGCGCCGGTAATGACCCCTCATTAACGATAAAACTCAATTCCTCCTCAAAAAGTCCGCGGCCTTTTACTATGAACTTCAGTCCATTCCAATGCATCGGATTATGGGATGCAGTTATAACTAATCCCGCCTCATACTTTCGCGCCTCTCGAAACACCATCGGGGTGGGTGCTATACCTAGGTTATAGACATCTATTCCCTGTCCCATAAGATTCGCGGCAACATATTGGATAATAAGCCTGCTCGATGGCCTTGTATCGCAGGCTAAAATACACGTTCCCCCAGCCCTCATTACTGAAGAAGCAAATGACCTTGTGAATCGACCTATATGTTGCAAAGAAAGATCACGTCCATAAATACCTCTTATACCGGATACAGATATTTTCACGACGTATAGAACTATTTACGTTGGAATATTTATTCTGCACTTGTTCAGTAAGCCAGATCATGTCAAAAGTTCGTCAAGCAAACTAACAGGACAAAAGCAGTATGTGTAGAAATGACCTAGCTTGCATAACAACGCAAATATATTAAGAATTAAATAATTGAGGCTGAAAAGTGCCTATGATTAGCCCTAGTAGCTCAGTCTGGCAGAGCGAAGGTTTCGTAAACCTTAGATCATGGGTCCAAATCCCATCTAGGGCTTAGGTGAACAAATGCTAACATTTTGTATCAATGGTACAATTACGAACCTAATCACTCAGCAACTCATCTTCTTCCATGTTGCTTCTCTTTTTCAAGAGGAAAAGAATGGCTACCGAGACAAGTACAAAAAGAACAATATTTGACATTATAATGGAAATGTCTACTCTTTGAAAAAAAACATACAACTTTATGATTGCATATATTACGGACGCTACGAGGACAATAAGACAGCCAACTAGCGCGTAATCGATATGTTTCTTTTCCATGGTATAAGTGTCAATAAGATTAACTTAACGATTTTGCCTTTTTACTATGAATAGCCTATCTAAGTAGGTGAGGTCCCTAAGTATCATTGATGCTTAAAGCAATCGCGATAGTATTGATGCATCGAGTCCATAAAGTTACAGGAAAACCACATAATTTTGTTTCATAAAATATTATTCAAACAGTTGATTTAACATATTAACAAATTATATTCCTACGCAGCGGCCTTCCAAAATCGATTTCAAATAGAATACATTATTCCGCCAGATACTATTGGCACAAATTCAACTTTGGCCAACTCCTTAATACTAGCTATGATGGCATTAAACCACAAGCTGTCTATCCCCTGACTCCATATAGTCACCTTCTTATATCCCCTCTGAACACCGCCATGAAAAAATCCTTTGCAGTCCTCTACTGTCATATTATAGTATTTTTCGCTTATTTCTTCTATTATCTCCGCTGCTTCGCCTGGCAGGTAGAGAATTGTTAAAGTAGGAAATGGGATAGCATTGTTCGACGCCGTTGATGAAGTATCCTCAGCCATTCTATATGCCTCTAATACGTGTACTATTAGGTAGGGCAATATCTGGATTTCTAGACGTTCAGAGCAGAGGATTATAAAATTATTAGGGCTGTAAATTACTAGGAAGCATTCTGTAAATTTCTTAGTTACTGCACAATTTGAATATAAGTTTAAGAAGAACGAGTCTTTAAGTAATCTGAAAATAATGACTACACAAGCTTATTGTGTAAAATGTAAGGCAAAAAGACAAATGAAGAACGAAAAACCTGTGACGATGAAGAATGGCAGAACTGCAATATCCGGCGTCTGTAGCACATGTGGAACGAAAATGTTCAAGATAGGTGGTGGTGGAACATCAACAACGCCCTCCAGGAAACCTAAGATCGCCGTAAAGCAATCTACTAAGAAGAAGCAGGCGAAAGCAGTAAAACAAAAGAAAAAATAGCATATATCGGTAGCCAGGTATCCTGCTTGCTGGATACAGCTACACGTACTTTTCTTTATACTCCTGAATTAGGCATACAGCAGGTCGACTCAGCATGACCGCTATTCAATGGCATAACACAACATTTTCCTGATGTTTTAGTGACAACATCATTTTGAAACTATTAGTTTTACTCTTGTTAGAAATTTTGTCTAATAGGCAAGCTATTCTTAAGAACTAATAGTCTTCCTCAAATTCTTCTCCGCTCTCCTCTTCCTCGATGTCCTCGAAGTCTTCCTCAAATTCTTCTCTTTCTGCTGCACTCTTGTATGGAAGATCTGCTTCACCTGGCGCCCCACATACCGGGCATTTGAACTCAATAGTCTGGCCTTCCAAATCCAATAGAAACTCTTTTGAAAAAATTTCGTCGCATTTTGAGCAGACTAGAGTAGTTTGAATGTTATCCTGGCTAAACTTGTGAGACTGTACTCTAAACACTGTACCTGCCATTCTTCCTACCTATTGGAAGTTTCCTTTTTTATAAGCCTTCTCATCTCCGCCGGATATGCACATTACGTGGGTTGGATAAACAATTGCATGTAATTAGGACTCTCTTTGCATATTTAGCTGCTTACAATGATCACAGAAAGAATATGATAGATGGCTACTTAAATAATACTGAATCAGCATCCGATTATAGCTTTAGAATAGTTAATCACCGAATCGTGCCCAATTATCAGCAATAAAGTGACGTAAACAATTATGAACACAATAACGAACCGCTTGATTTGAGCTTCATACGGAACGAAGTTCAGCTTTCGGAGTGTAAATAAGAGAAAGAAGGTTTTCTCTGAATTCTTTTTGTTGTAGCACACCACGGTAAGCCATTGTCATTATCAGGCTTCCATTCCTAACCCCACGCATTTTCATACATAAATGTTCGCCTTCTGCTACGATAAGTACTCCTTTCACACCCATGTTCATGATTTCATTTGCTATTTCTCTAGTAAGTCTCTCCTGAATTTGTAATCGTCGTGAGTATTTCTCTACTAGTCGTGCTAACTTTGAAAGACCAAAGACTTTACCAGACGGGACGTAAGCGACAGTTATCTTTCCGAAGAATGGGAGCATGTGGTGTTCACACATGCTATAGAAATGGATATCCTTAGCAATTATCGCATCGCTTTCTTCACTAAATGCTACGTCAAGTTGAGAATCCATTCTATAACCACTGAATATCTCCTCGTACATCTCTGACATTCGCCTAGGTGTATCTATAAGACCTTCCCTATTGGGATTCTCTCCGATCTCGATCAGAAGTTGCCTTATGAGTTTTTCTATTCTTTTTTTGTTTAAGCTATGTCTCTTCTGTACCTTGGCATTGCCCGCTTCTCGATTATACATTGTGCCGCTTTATCTCACTCCTATTAGCTTGTGCAACTGTGGTACTATCCTGACATCATCATATATAGGATAAACCGCATCATAAAAGTTCAAAAGCTTTTCCAAGGATGGCTCATTTGTTGCAGAACTAGGCTGTATTATAAACCCTGCTAGGTCTCTCGCTCTGATACGAGTAAACAAATTCTCTAATATTTTCCGGAATTCATGTATGGACGATGATGAAGTTACTACGACTTTTATGTAAGTTGTTTTGCAGCATTCGATTGATAGAGCTAGACATTTCATTTCATTACTAAGCAATTTATCATAATGTTGGCTGTGTACTGCTTTGGAATCGCTCATTTTGAATTCTATCTTACAAATATCTATAAACGGCAGAACTTTTTCAAACCTATTTGAATCGAAACACGATGATTCTATGTAGGTCCTCAGACCTTTCTCTTGTTTGACAAATTTAGCAAGATCAGCTACTGCATCATGTTGTAACAGTGGCTCTCCTCCTGTGAAGTTAACCTTATAGGTGTTAGGTCGAAGCTCTTTAGAGATTTTATCTTTCACAGATTCTAGCGAATATGAGTAGCCGCTATTGATCGGCAAAGCATATCCTGTGTCACACCATATACATCCTAAGTGACAGCCTGCCATTCTAACAAACATTGTTTTCGTGCCAAACAGGATACCCTCTCCTTCAATGCTGGTAAATATCTCGCTGAGTTGCACTTTGTTCGCCGTTGTTTGCATAATCAGTTTTATCCTTTATACCTGCCTTGTCTATTGCAACCTTCCTATTTATACACGATTCGCAGACTCCACAATGAAGTACGGATCCTTTTTTTAGTGCCGGTACTCCACCAGAATAGCAGCTCCAAGTTCTGAAGATCTCATCTCCCAAGATTCTATAGCCAGTCTTCAACAAATTTGTTTTATTGATGTCTTCTAATACGGGTGACCAGATACTAATCTTTTCCCTGAGACCTAACGTTATACCATCTTCTTCTGCAAGGTTCAAGGTACTTGTCATAGCTTTTATAAATTTAGGGCGACAATCTGGATAATTTAGATCATCTGCATGTGCGCCAAATGCGATTGTCCTGGCATGTATACTCATGGCCCATGCGGCTGCAATAGTAATGAAAATTGCGTTTCTGACGGGGACTACAATGCTGTAATCAAAATTCTTGGCCAAGCTAAGCGTCGGATCTGTTAAAGAATTTGTTTTGCCATACAGCTGTTTCATAAAACTAACATCTATTACCTGGTGCTCCAGTACAGACAAAAGCTTAGCAAAGTATTTTGCTTGTTCTACCTCGCGTATCATGGCGCGTTGGCCGTACATAAAAGTAACCATGTATGTTTGATATTTTTTTTCTTTTGCCATATATGCAGCTGTGCAAACAGAATCTAAACCCCCGCTAACGATACAGACTACTGGTCCCGGTTGTAGTGACAATAGATCCTCGCTTCAAAATCCATTATGCAGCATATAACCTTTCGTTACGAGTATCCATTTATAATTTAGAAAGTAAGAAGAGATTGCCTTCGCACTTTTGATTATCTGATATATTCTTAACTTCTGCAATTAAATCATTGTATCTGTACGAACGTCTTCGTGTAGACCACACTTCTTTTCTGTTGGCAAGGCTAAAAACATATTATGGACATGGAACTATTTTTGTCGTAATTGGATATAAATCCTAGCATAAATGACACAAGACGTGCATTTGGAATTCTCTTCTTGGCTGTGTCTATAGCTGTTGGTTTTGGATCGGTCCTGACCGAAATTGCATTTATAAGGAGACTACCTAATTTTTCTTATTTGATAATTTGGGTAGCAAGCTTTGCGGTTACGTTTGCTGTGTTTTTTGCAAAATTCAGAAGATCGATTTCCTTTATTCGTTACAGAATGAAAAATAGTATAAAATGGCCGGCTAACGTCAAGGCTGTAAATGGATTGTGCTGGGCAGGTCCTTTTATTGCTATACCTATATTCATACACTTGTATCAGTTTTTAATTCTCCTTGGCATTGGATTAGGCAATGTCTCGACCTACTTGTTGATGAGAAAATACAACAAAGTAGACAACCGGGAGCAAATGATCGTAGGGTTGATTTCTTTATTTGCCATCCCTTTTGCAATAGGAATAGATTGGATCATGTTTTCAACACGACAAGATATCGCGATCATGACATCTAGGATTTTAATATCGGTCGCGTATGGTGCCGGGGGTATATATGCCATAACCTCCAAATCATGATAAGGCCGGTTGCATAATTGCTTATATTTATTGTTGGTCCTAAATAGAGACTAAGAGCAATTTACTGATCAGTCACATTTTAAATTACTTCTGCTTGGCACCGCAGTTTCTGCAGAATTTTGAGTTTGCTTTTACTCTAGACCCGCACTGAGAACAGACCTTACTTTCTTCATCTGTTATATCGCCAGAAAAAGAATCAGTTATTGTCTTGTTATCCTTAGCAATAGGACTTGAGTAATTTCCCATAGCATACATGTCGGTCACTGCTCCCGAAGGCTTAAACGTATCGTCGGTTTCCGGCATCAGATCAGCTAACCTTGTGGCTTTCGATTGAGAATCCCTATCCTCCAAATAAAGCAATAACCGTGGAATATTCTCTTTGGTATTAGGATTAGGATTAGGAACTGGCTCAGCCAGCCATATTACGAATTTTTTTAGAGTCATTTCAGGTGTTGAAAATGTAAGAGAGTGAGTAGACATGTATTCTTCTGCAGCAGCTCTTCCATTGAAAGCTTTCATGTGCGCAGTATATGCCGCACTCTTGATTTTAAGGTTTAATTACTGTGAATTTCCGCATCTGGTGCAGAATTTTGCTTGTTCAGGAATTGCCTTTCCACAAAATCGACAATCCTTCATAGTTCTCGCGCTTTGGCCTGAGTCTGTGGCCTTCTGTCTAGCAGAAGTCTCCGATGTTGAAATCACGTGTTGCTGGGGTTTAGGCATACTAAATTGCTCAGTTTTTGGCATTTGGCTTTCTTCCGCGAATTTACTATCCCGGGTGGTTCCACTTAATGTCGCAGAGGAATTGGGACCAAGCTGTCCTGATTGCTTATTGG
>JBKPMB010000242.1:0-3040 GCA_046731995.1 Thermoproteota archaeon
CCTCATGCTCCACTAGCGAAGCTGCAACATCGTCCTGCGTACTCAGTGGATTACAGCCACACCAAGATATTTGGGCTCCTGCTGCCTTAAGTGTTCTTGCCAATACGCCTGTTTCTTTTGTTACATGCAAACAACCAGCAACTCGAACTCCTCTAAGAGGTTTAGATTTTTCGTATTTCTGCCTAAGTGCAACAAGCACTGGCATATGAACTTGTGCCCAATCTATCTTTCTCCTACCGTCCTCTGCCAAAGAAATGTCCTTGATTCGATAATCCATTTAGGCTTGTTGAAAGCTTTGCCTTAATATTATTTTATAACCTTAGCAATTATTTCCCTGATCTAGACCAGCTGGTGTATAAAATAGCATAACTATGGGTACACTTTTTAAAGAGGTTAAAAAGACTGCCAGACTGCAAGCTAAAAACGAGCAAGGTGATTTGATCTAATATACAGTTGCCCAAAGGTTATTTCACTCTATCTGTAGTGCACTAAGCCTGTCTTATGAGTCTATTGAAATGCATAGATATCTTGGGCACATTTATTATCACAAAGTATAAGACCCAGATAATTTCTCGGATTACATGCGTAAATTTCAAATCGCTGTGATTGGATACAACGAGGAAAACTGTACTGATGAGGCAGCAAAGTTGGCTTTACAGGTAGGTAGAGAAATAGCGCGTTCGGGATCAGTTTTGGTTTGTGGCGGCTTAGGAGGCGTAATGGAAGCAGCATGTAAGGGAGCGAAGGAAAATAATGGCACAATAGTAGGAATAATACCTCAACAGGAATTTTCATTTGCTAATCCATATTGCGATATCGTAATTTGTACAGGTATGGGCTTTGCAAGAGACCTTTTGGTGGCGACTTCTGCTGATGGCATAATTGCAATTGGTGGGGGAGCAGGTACATTGATAGAATTAGCAGTAGGTTACATGATCAAAAAAACAATGGTTGTAGTTTCCGGAAGTGGAGGAGTATCTGAGTCGTATGCTGGAAGATTTCTTGATGGACGTAAGCTTACTCCTCTGATTCTTGCAAATGATGCTTATTCTGCAGTTCAACTTATTATAGATGCAAACAAGAATGGTTATCAAGCGTCATAGTTAAGTAGATATGGATCTGGCTTATAAAAGAGGCCGTACTTTTCTTGCATAGCACTTAGCGTCCTTACGATATTTTTAATGCCGAATTTTTGAACAGTCGTAAAGAAATCTGTCTTTAAACCCATACCGAGCTTAAGGGCTTTCTCAAGATCTTGTACATCGCATACTCCATTGGAAATGAGCCAGCCAGCATTGTTGGCTGCTACAGCCACCAATTTTATGGGATCATAGGTTGCTGCTTGATTTTCTGTCAGATTGATACGTTGATATGTCTGAGTCTTGTATTCATAGAACCCTTCGCCTGATTTTTGACCCAACTTATTTTGATCGACCAGAAGCTTTAGCTTTGGATGTGGATCTACCACTTTTTTATCCCGTGCGTACATCTCCATGGTTGCTTTGTATATGACATCTAGGCCAGTATAGTCAGCAAGTTCGAAGATTCCCATGGGAAAGGCCATCTTGAACTTTACAGCTGAATCGATTTGGGTCATTGAAACACCTTCTCTCTCTTCACAATACACAGCTTCATGCACTAGAGGGATAAATATACGGTTCACTATGAAGCCAGCAACATCTTTTCTGCATAGTATTGGTTGTTTACCTAGGTGTTTGACAAAATCTATAACAGCCTCAACGATGTCTTGACTAGTAGTTGAGCCCGGTATAACCTCTACGAGCTGCATTAGTTGTGGAGGATTGAAAAAGTGTACGCCTACAAACCTTTGTGGTCTCTGTGTTAGGCTTGCCATTTCAGTAATAGGCAACGTACTAGTGTTAGATGCGTAAATCATTTTTGATTCAGCGATTTCATCTATTTCAGCATATACCTTTCTCTTCAAGTTCATATCTTCAGGCACCGCTTCTACAACAAGATCGGCATTAGTCAATGCCTGCGCAAGGTCAACTGTCGGCATTATTCTATTAAATATATCATCAGCGTCTTTCTGAGTTAATTTTTTTTTTCTACAAGCTTAGTGAGTGACCACTTTATTTTATCCATTGCCCTCTGGAGAAAGGACTCTTCGATATCACGTAGAGCAACACTATAACCGGCCGCAGCAGAAACTTGTGCTATCCCATGTCCCATTATACCTGAACCAAGCACTGCAACTTTTTTGATGTTTGACATGCTAAATAGGAGCATATACGAGGATTTTTAACGTTGCTATATTCTTTTACACAGCACATTTAAAACACTTGCCAAATATTATATCGCATTTGGATGTAGAGAGGTTCACTGAGGATGTAAATACCCTTTCGAGCAAATTGGCAGGAGGAGAATCAGATGAAGCCGTTAACAGACTAGAATTTGTAAAATATCGCTTAATAGAGCTATACAAGAAGAATTTAGTCAAAATCAACCATTCCACTATGGAACTTGTCTGTGCAAAACATCTAATTCATTACGGATATACTGTCGACGTTGAAAAACAACTAACTAACATACTGGTATGCGATCTTTTTGCCACAAAGGGCGACGGGGAAACAATAGTTGAAATAGAAACAGGATTTATACCTCCTGAACATGCTCTTGATCCATTATCATATTACTCTGCCAGAATTGCAAGCAAGATCGCTAGGTATAGCAAATTCTCCAATCAATTCATCTTGGCAACACCACCTGTAAGCATCCTTTCTATACCCAAGGTATTTGGAAGGCCTCCTAGATACAGGAAACACGATGAGATAGAGCAGGTAAAAGTACTGTGTGACAGATATTACAAAAACCCTCCTGTAACTCTAAATGAAATTCAAGCCGCTAGATTACACATGATATATATTATAAACATAGATGATGGAAAAATAACTGAAATGGATATAGAATCTTACTTTGAAGCTATTGGAAGTATGATGTCATTGTCAAATAGCAACGCTGCTACCTTATAAGCAGGTACATCGGTATTGCTTGACGTATTTTTGCTATTGGCATAATT
>JBKPMB010000243.1:0-5242 GCA_046731995.1 Thermoproteota archaeon
TAGCAGCGCTACTGGAAGATACTATAGTCTTACTAAAAGATGATCCACAAAACAGAGTCAAAATCAAAGAGAAATTGAATAGAATTTGGAATGGTTATGGACATATAAAACCACTTGCTGAAGTAACAGATGATATAAAAAAATACTATCTAACGACGAGCAATACAGGTACAGGAAATCCATAGCAAAATTTTATTTTATTTTGATTTTAATTTTTGTTGTTTTCAAAACTTCTAATTTTTGTATACGGTAGTAATATGATTAAGAGCATTTAAGTATGTGTCTCTGATATGTTATAGCAAGGTAACGTGGCAGATACTCTTATGAGAAAACTTTTACGGCTAATAAGTGTATAAGTAACTATGTTTGGAAAGACAAAATGCAAACTATGTGGAGAAAGCGTTCGATTTGCACTAAGACATTTAAAGCAAAAGCATCATAATATTTATGATAATGAAGTAAGAAAAATGAAAATGGCAAATATAATGGAAAAATATTTTGTCTAATGTTATCTATGGAAGATCAATCATAAATGTACTTGTTAATATTGTAGATCGAATTGGTTTTTTGCATTTCCGAATGTATATGCAAACCATGTATTACAATATTTGGTTGTTGTCAGTTGCTACGAGTAATGCCAAGGACTCATCTGTGCACCGCCCATAGTTTGCATTAATGATGAACACATTATAAATGCGAGCAATAATAAACCCATGACAATGAAATAAAAATGTATGTCGTATGTGCGACGTAGCAAGCCTCGGAGCTATGCATATATAAGTAACAGGCAAATTCTCAATGTTAAAAATAGGCTTTGTTGTTATTGGTTTTTTAGTCTACATTTCCTGTGCACTTCATAAACAGTAGACCCAAGGTGCGTACAGCAAATTATTTAATATCAAGTATTTTTTAAAATATGCTCTACCAAATTCTCCAAATCCGCTGTTGCAACACAACACACCTTGTCAGCAGCGCCGTAATAAACGAACAATTTCCCATCTATGACACATGCACCGGTAGGAAAAACAACATTGTCAACGTCTCCATGCTTTTCATATGGTTCATTTGGTTCTAAAATAGGATGCATTGTCCTTCCCAATACTTTGCTAGGGTCAGACAGATCAAGAAGAGCCGCACCGGCTCTGTAAACATGGTCGTTATCAACACCATGATACATTAAAAGCCAACCATGCCTTGTTTTTATTGGAGGCGGACCTGCTCCAACCTTTAGCATTTCCCATGGTCGCTCCGGTTTAATAAGAAGAGTATGTTTCTCAAACCTGGTTAATGAATTGCCTTCTCCTAGCCATATACTGGGTCTGTCAATTCCATATTTTGAGCCAATCCAGGTACTCGGTCTGTGTAAAAAGAAATACCTGATAATACTGTCTGGCCTATTTGATGGTTGTCGATTCATGTTCTCAGGAAACAAAACTACATCCTTGTTGTCAGAACCCTTGCTCGTTATTATCCCGAGCCTTTTATAACCAGTAAAGTCAGTAGTTGTGGCTAGGGCGGTTGATGCAACCGGTCGCTGGCTTACGTAGTTAGAAAGCACCACATAACTGACATATATCTGATGATCTATTTCTACAATACGGGGGTCTTCTATTCCGTACTTCTCGTATTCTTCGTATGGTGATAACGCCGCTTCTTTCCTTCGAACAAAGCCATAACCATCGATACTAGAAGCATATCCGATCCTAGAAACATATTTTTCATATTCACCTATAGCTCTGTATAACATGTGGATTTTATCGCAGTAAAACAAAATACCACAGTTAAATACTGCCTTGGATTCCCACCAATTCAAGTTATTTGGCACCAGTATAGGATTTTTCTTATATCGTTCCAATAATTCCTTTTTCATATATGTTGTATGTATTCGCCCCTCTTCTTTTTCTATTTATCATAATGAAAAATCTAAATCTCTGGAAATGCTTGTGTGTACGAATAGAATTGAATACAATTAACCGGACATGTACAAGGGAATAGCGACGAAATTAGTACATTATTATTGTGTATTGGTTGCTTCACCTCATCAATCTGTAAATCGGATCGCGCTACCAGTATCGAGCAGCAGCCAATGCTAGCACCGTATATGCATCATATATAAAGCTCGGTATAAAACGAGAAACAAAACGTCTATAAGAGCAGTAAATACACTTTTACTAGCTTAGATGTCACAAGCCGAGCTAAATTTAATATATCTTAAGTACAAGTCTCTAGAAGATGTTCTCAAGGTAATAGTATATTCTGCGCAGTCCGCAATAGGTTTAACTCCAATGCTTTACCATATTGCTTATAACAACTATCAGATAATCTTTGTTCAAACTGGATCAATTGGTGGTAGCACGATACATTATATTATGCTTGACGAAAAACCAAGTAAAAAATTCATTGAGCTCAAGCGTTTGACTGGTGAATATCAATTTGTAGACAGAATAGGCACAGATACACAATCACTATATGTTCCTGTCCTAGAACTAGAAAAGTCTACATTGAGATTTCCGTAGATATTCAATCAATTTTATTTTTTGGAAAATTCAAATTGGATATATTTTTCAGATATTTTTGATAATCTGCAGCTGAAAACAAGTAGGTAAGAGGCGATATCTGATATTTTCTAATTACATATTTATTCTCAGACATGTTTAAAAAACGCATGACAGGTATATATCGTTGCCACCTACTTTAAACTGCTCAACAGATTCTCTGCACTAAAGGTATTTACTATATCTGAAGTCTCTGCCCAACCACGTCTAGCCTGCGCTATACCAAATCTCAAAAATTCAAAGTGAACAGGGTGGTGGGCATCAGAATCAATAGCAAGCCTGGCGCCTTTTTGAACAGCTATTTTCACATATTCATCTTTCAAGTCGAGACGGTCATAATATGAGTCAATTTCAAGTACTGTATTTGTATCCTGAGCTACATCTACTAATTTTTCGATGTTCACAGCATAACCATCCCTTTTATTTATTAGTCGACCAGTGGGGTGAAATATGATATCAACACTAGGATTTCGGGCCGCACTCGTTAGTCTCTCTGTTTGCACTTCGATTGGCTGTGAGAAATTAGAATGAATTGCTGCGCCTACTAGATCAAGTTTATCTAATATGTTGTTAGCTATGTCAAGCGACCCGTCCTTTAGTATATTCACCTCTGCTGCTGATAAAACTCTGAAATTTTGGGAATTAACAGATAGTCTATCTTCTTTTCGTTGTGTTTTTTTATAGATATCATGGCGGCCTTCCCTCAGTCTATCATTTATTTCGCTAATTTTGTTAGATTGATCCAGCAACTGTTTTTCATCAAGTCCATGTGTTAATTTCAAACTCTTTGTATGATCTGTAATTGCGATATACTCAAGTCCGAATCTATATTTTGCGGTTATGGCCATGTCTTCTATAGACCTTGTTCCATCAGTTCTATCGGTGTGAACCTGTAAATCTCCTCTCAAATCATTGTATTGCACTAGTTTTGGAAGTTCATTTTTTTGCTTCTTTGCAAGTTCAATTTCTCCAGTATTTTCACGTATCTCTGGAGGAATCCACTCCAATCCTAATGCATTGTAAATCTCCTCCTCAGTATATCCTGCAATTTTGTTATGATGGCTATCGAATATTCCCCACTCGTTTAAATGAAGATGCTTGGCAAGTGCAAGTTTTCTTAAAGCCACACCATGTTCCTTGCTACCTGTAAAATACTGCAGCGCCGAGCCAAAACTTTCCTCAGAGACAACTAGTAAATCTGCATCCATTCCATTATTCAATCTTACAAATGCTTTGCTTTGTCCCCTTGAGAGAACTTCTTCTACTTGGGGCATAGACACAAAGTAGTCCATCACGTTTTCTGTATTATTAGATACTACAAGGTAATCAATATCACCTATTGTTTCTTTCATCCTTCTAAAAGAGCCTGCTGCAATGGCTTTTTTGACCCCTTTGAATTTTAAGAGGCTAGCCTCTATTTGCTTTACCAAAGGATAAACTTCGCCTATAAGATATCTGCCTTTGCTTCTCCTAAACAACTGAATCTTCTTTAAAATTAACTCTTCTTTCTTTTGTGAAAAGCCAGGAATACTACGAAGCCGTCCTTCTGATGCGGCTATTTCTAAAGCACATAAATCTTTTATTCCCAGGCTGTCGTAAATAGCCTTAATTGTTCTCGGACCTATACCTTCTAGCGCGTAAAATTCATCAACTTTTATAGTGGTATTCGACTTTAGTTTTTCTAGGTATTCTATTTTTCCTGTCGAGAGGTATTCCTGAATTTTTGTACCAATAGCATTTCCTATAGATGGTATTTGTAATATACCTTCTAACCCGTCATTTCTATATATATCATCGATATTCGAAGATAAAGTTGCAATTACGTCTGATGCTCTTTTATATGACCTGACTTTGAAGCTTACATTAGATCTATTTTTGGCATTGTTGTTGCTATTATGATAATTATCCTTCTTATTCTTCGTGTCTTGTTCCATTTCAAGCAAAAATGCAATTTCACGAAGGATCCTGGCAACCTGGGCATTTTTATTCATATTCTTGTCGCGTAGCGGCAGTACGTATAGATATAGCCAATAAAATATATATCTAACACTGGGTTTCTATATTTTTGTAGGCCAGCGAGAAAAAAATTCTTTCGCTCGTTAAAGCCAAGACCAAAATGGTATATGTCGCAACAGGCATTGTTTTCTAATGACAGATCTTGCTTTTTGTGAAGCTTCAATTTCGCTGTATTTTTTGCTTCTGAGAAATTGCACTAGCAGATCCCCATAAAGTCTTTTTGCTCGTTCTTCGGTAAATTCTTTATATTTTTTGGGTAATTCTTGTTGCTGTTGCATCTTGTTATTGCTAACACTGTTACTGTTGGCAAGTCTGTAACCACTAGTATTATTTATCTTGCGCAGTGCCTTTAATTCGGCATATTCTTTTCTGCATTCAGTGCATGTGTCATCAAAAAAATTCGTATGAATACAGCAAATGGTCATTTGATGTTAAAATTCAAAATTAGTTGTATAACAGCGGATGATAATTAATATTGCTTTAATAGTGTAATGATTTTAAACTCGCTAGACCATAAAACAAAAACTTATGATAAAGGTTTCATCTCTCATAAACTGCTGTAGACGTAGCCATTATATACTGACCTAATGGAGATTTACGAAACAAGGCAAAAAACCTATTAATTACTTTCTAGGAACATATAATTGTAATAATATGCATGCCCCACATAT
>JBKPMB010000244.1:0-11473 GCA_046731995.1 Thermoproteota archaeon
CACATGCATATGCTTAAAGAAGCTTTAGAGGAAGAGATTCACGGGTAGTATAGCTAAAGCCGCAACTATAGAATATCGCTTCCTTTGCTTACCTAAATAACAAAGACTACCATCCTAGCCTAAGGTATAACATCTCCCTACCAAAAGCAGAGAAGCATGTAACAATAGTTTGGGAAATTCGGGGCAAACAGAAATATCTTAAATTAAATGATTTCCATTTGTTTTAAGCCATTCTATCTTTTCTTGGTAGTTAGGCATGTATCTACGCACATGATCCCAATAATGATGAGAATGCTCCTTTATTTTGAAATGGGTAATCTCATGCAAGTCATTACTGGCTGGCAGTAATCTGCAGGATCTAGAGAGCCTCTTAGGATATCAGCAGCGCTCCATAAGTGAGCCTTCAGGAATTCGAAGGTTATTTTCTGATTATATAAAGTATAGTTTACTGGCTTAGTTGATTCATTTTTTCCTTCTTTTTTGCTGGAGGCGCCACTTTACTACTTTTAATTAAATTTCTTGATTTTAACCATTTCTCTTAATAATTCCCTGCAAAAAAGCATTTAGACTACATGGAATGATATACACATAGCATTGTGGATTTTCTCTGTAAATGGTACAAAGCTTAGCGAAGTGCGAGAGCAGCGATTTCCATTAGAGAGTGAAATCCTCTTGAAAAATGACCTAATTTACATCTTTTTTGATTACTCACGATATAATAAAAGAACTAAAAGCAGACGCTATAAAAACATGCTAATAAATTAGTAAACTCTTGCATCTTATGTCATAGTAACTCGACCAATTTATCTTATCGTGTTTATGTCTTCATCTGACATATATTTATGTATTTAAAGACGTTTTAGGATAAAAGAATAAAGAATATCTTTATTACACCAAAAAATTAGGGTGGACAGCCTTCCATTTTTTGTATATAATACCCCTTTCCCCTAATATCACTCTCAACCATGGGTGGTGCCTCTTGAACGTGACAGAATTGGCACTCTTCCTGAGTCATTTTCTGTCCTTCTTGGCCTACACTAGCAAGATATTCTTTACCATATTCAATCGCCTTCTCATGCGGAGTACTTGCGTCTACGACTACATCGAAGTGCATGATTTTACCGTCCTTTTTGCTTACATAAGTATCATAAACTGCGCATTCCATATTAACATTTTCAGATATACCATATTTATTCTAATCTTCATCTCCTATAAGCAAATGATCGTTGGAGACAACAGGCAGAATATAATAATTCTTTTCTTCATGGGAGTATTAACGCTAGTACTGCAATATTTTCTTCAAAAGAATAAGTCTGAAAACAAAACCCAAACAGAATCATCAAGTGGCATTTGTTACCATATATAAGCATAGAATTATTTACTGGAGTGTTATGAATTTGATAGTTAGAGTTAATGTATCTCACTAGGGATGAGGAAAAATCACTCAATGGCGAGAACGGTGAAACTATTGCTTCTGCATACAAAATTTTGCTTGCAATTGGCATAGCTACGGGAGCAGAAAGACTTGTTCCCATTAAATGGGCGCATATATCAGGAGTCAATTACAATACTATTGGCGATGCAGGTGTGAAATTCCTTGAAAAATTTAGCAAAGATGCCAAAGTTGCAGTGAAAACTACATTAAATCCAATGGGTTTTGATAGGGATAAGCCTGCTAGCCTGCCAGCAAATTTTGCTAAACAGCAGATGAGAATAGTCAGTTCATACGAAAAAATGGGTACGACCCCTTCATTTACATGTATTCCGTATGAAATCTTCGATATTCCTGACAGGGGGAGTGTAGTAAGCTTCGCAGAAAGTAATGCTGCGCTCTATTCAAATTCAGTGTTGGGATTAATGACAAATAAAGAAAGTTCACTGAGCGCGCTTGCAAGTTCTGTGACTGGAAAAGCACCTTATTCAGATCTAAGAATAGAAGAATTTAGACATCCAAAGGTTACGGTTAAGCCAGCAGTAAAACCCATGACAGAAATAGATTATGGGTTGCTTGGTTATTTTGCAGGAAAGATGACAAATGACAGTTGCATTGCTTTAGACGATATAAAAGAAAAAGCGAATATAATTAATATAAAATCTCTTTCAGCAGCTATAGGTACATCAGGAACGTGTGGAATGTTTACATCTGAAGAGAACACAAATGAAGTAATTTTATACGGTAGAGAAGAGAGTAATACAATTAATGAAGAGCTCAATACTGCAGAAGATGGCAGTATTATTGTTCTTGGAAGCCCGCAACTTGGAACAAATGAGCTAAATATTCTTTCAGCACTAGTAGGGAGTAAAAAGTTTCTGAAACGCTGTATGATTTTCTGTCCTAGGGCAGTTTATAATCAAGCTACTAATGCAGGTTTAATTGATAAGTTACAGAAAACAGGAGTGGAATTCATATGCGATTCATGTACTTGCCTTACCCCTCTCATTACCAGACAAGATTTTGATTCAGTAATTACCAATAGTATAAAGGGTGCATACTATCTGAATCATTCAAATAGAATTGGAGTTGCACTTAAAGACATGAAGTCAATTGTAAAAGAATATACAGATTAGTATGTATAAAGAGCTTAACTGTAGAAAAATTGTGCCAGGGATTGGCACAAGCAAAGCACTTGTTACTAAGGATGTAATTAACTTCCTTGCAATGGTAGACACTAAATCATCTACTATAATAGACAGAAATCATGAATTGTTTGGCAGATCCATCAAGGATATTGTTTTGGTCTTTCCAAATGCAGTTGGGAGTAGCGTCGGTGCATATGCTATATATTCATTAAGGATAAACCAAGTGACACCCGCTGCCATAATATGTATGAACAATGCAGATATAATTACAGCTTCTGGCTGTGCAATTTCTGATATCCCACTTGTAGACATGTTAGAAAAACCATCATCATTTATCTTAGAATCTGAAATGAAAATTAGCGTTAATGCAGATAAAGAATTAGTAACGATCAAAACAGTTTAATTTTGAATGTCACAATATTTATTATCTCGGTGCTGGCATTTGATGGGCGAACTGACTGCTGCCATTGCAGGATGACGACCAAAGTCCATGCACCGAGATTTTATATAATCAGATAATTTTTTAGCCTTGCAGCATATACATATACATCGGATGCACATGTATCTTTAGTTAGTATAATTTGGTAACGATTTATACATATGGGAATAAGTGATCATATAATGAATAATACTAATTCTCAAAGAGCAGAGTCATTCACAAGGCTTTTATACTGAGCGACATGATCAAAATCATTTGGCAAATTTCTGTCCAGAATGTGGTGGAAAATTAGAATTCGATTCTATTAGCAAGAATTTTATATGTAAGAGCTGTGGACTCTTTGCTTCAAGAGAGAAAATAGAAGAACTACGTGAAAGCAGAGAAACTGACTACAGGGATAAAAGAAAATCAGTGCATGATGCGTATTTGGAATGGTGGCAGACTTCCAAGAAGGACAAACAGAAAGCAACTAGTTGAAGCGACGTATAGTATAATATTACAATAGTAACATAGAAAGTATATTATGAATACTATACACACAGATCACTGAGTTAAATCTGCTTTTGAATACAATTAGAAAACGTGTATGAATTTATCAAAAAAAATGCCCAACTAGTAGTAGCAACCACCGTTTTTCTTAATGACTCTGCTAACAAAAAAAATACGATGCGATCATAGTCACAATAAAACAGTTGTTGCTACAATAGCAATTGTTCAATGAGGCGACAAATTCATAATATACAAGAGTGCATGTTAATGCGTCGATCCACTATTAAGCTCTTGAATAAAACTAAAAACATCTAGTGTTAGTTAGGAACGAATATGCATATTTAAAATTAACAAATAATTAACGGCATATTATTATCAAAATGTAATTATTATCATATTAACTGCTTCTTAGATGCGAACTAGCTGTATGTTAGTGACTAGCGCAAAATCCTTTGATCTAAAAAATTATTATTAGACATTTGATGTTGGTGCAGATTAACATATAAGCGAATTTTGAATTTGAAACTAGGATGAGTAATACTAAAAGAAAAAGAATATTTTCCATTACACATGGACAGGATGTTGAAAGATGAATGAATGAAAGTCACCAATATTATTTTTTATTAGGTATGATGGCTGTTGCCTTCCAAAAGTAAAAGAATCATATCATTTTTTCACAGTATTATTTCGTGTAACAACAGATATTCATTTAGTATTATTATTCGAGAGTATGAATATCCTTTATTGGTATTCATTTCATGCTAAAGTTGCGTCTGATGTATCTAAATTGCATATTTGAAGTTGCTTATATCCATCATATTCGTTAGTATATGATACACCAATCATGTTCATTGTAGATACATAAGTAGCAACAAGAAAAGATATACCATATGTTAAACAAACGACTGTACAAAAAAATAACAAAAAAGCAAAGTATTGACGAATAGTGAAACATCAAAACACACTATGGCACAAAAGCAATTCTTGATATGCCAGTATTGTTTTTGGTGCGCATCATATTGTGATTATAATACATCTAACATACCGCTTAAATTTGAAATATCAAATATAGTGGCAACACGTTGCCCTGGTTGCAATACTAAAGATAGAATCAAATCCTTGCCAATTTTATACAATCAAGAGTATGCATATACTGAGCACATCTAATGACAATTTTCTATAGGACTTACTCTTAACGATATTCCCAAATCAATTTTAAGCTACATTTTTTGTCATAATATCAAAGCCAATCAGACTTCACAGGATAATACGTTTTTCTGCGTGTATCTTCGAGACTGTTTTTCTCAATTATCAATCCTTGATGCTTTAATTCGTCAATTGCATTCTGAATTGTTCTCCTGGGAAGGTGAGTAAGATGAATCAATTCTCCCTGTTCTATAGGATGCTTTGAATTTATAATATAATAAATGAACTTAGAAGCAGGTCCACCTTCCGGCTCTTTACGAGAATATGAAGATATACCGTACGTTGAATTTGATAAGAACCCTCTTCTCTGGGACTCAACCAACGGTACAAAATCAAGCTGAACCTCTGCCATATTAACCCGCTGGCCGAATTCAGCTATTAAAGAAGACTGCTGGGACTCAAATGGAGCCTCAAAGATAAAGTTCATAGGAGGATATTTTGCAGTTAGTGCTCCTACAAAATTCCATTTCACAAGTCCTTTCTCATCATATATACCAACTGCCATACCCTGATTTGCTTCGAGTATTATCTTCTTAGCATCGGCCTTTATTGCTTCATCAATTTTTGATAGTGTTTCATTTATTCCAAGCTGGTGTCTCGGATCTTTTTTCCCCACCTTCCACAGAATTTCGAGGTCGTTTGAACGAATAATATTTGCAATCTTTTCTTTTTTATCTATGGTCAGGTCTATATTGTTCTCGCCTATTTGTATTATATCGAATCCAACTCTGGCTGCCTCTCCTATAAACCTCTCAAAGGCGTTTTCCATAATAGTATATTCAGTGATAGTACTTCCTGTTGATACAAGAATATCAAAATCATGATAGTACTTTATTTTCTTTTCTAAAGCTGCTTCAGGTATCAATAGTGGAAATGCACCATGGATCTTTACAACATCTATCATCGAAGATATAATCTCAAAATTATCTCTATCTATGCCTTGCAACTTGTCTGTGATATAGGTTAGACCTTCTCTTCGCGGCTTCTTATCATCAATTCTCCCCTTACTCAGGTCAGATAGCATGAATTAATTATGATCTATGCAAAACTTGCATATATATTGAAATTACTAAATATGTCAGATTTCTGTTTTTGGAGATGCATTTACATATTGTGTTCATTTTTTGCATATGGGTAATATCCGATATGTGATAGAAGATTAATGGTAAGATAAAAACACAGCACTATTATACAATAATCAGCACTATTGCAAATAAACGCAACCAACTTTATTGCCTATTCCTCAAATCATTGTGAATCATGTAATTATTATTCACTTACTACAATTTTCTACATATATAATCTTCTTCCTAGATTGCCCTTTATGGATTCTTTTATCATGTGACATCAGTGTTGTTGATGCCTTCTGATGTTGTCTACATAGACAGATTCCTTCTAAAGGGATAAGCTATAGTGTTTTTTATTTATTTTTTAGTTTTATTGTTGTTCTTTTTCTTGTTCCTCTTATTGTTGTTGCTAATATACTTTCTATTTACCACAATTGTGTTCTTCTATCATAATATATTTAATCGAATACCACAGATGGTCTTATTTTAAAGTCCTATAAGATTCACAACGCTTGATTTGCTGTTGCAGCAGGTGCTATTTCTTTAGTTTGCGCTTTCTGCTCTTCAAGTTGATCTCCATCATCATAGTCATGACAATATCAATGATAGTAATAGCAACAAAAACAACAACATGAAACAGCTGAAACAAGAAGTAGCAGTTATGTTAGAAGAAGATGCAGAGGCTGATAAATTAAGAAGCTTACCTTTGTATAGCTGCAGAATTACTAGCTAGTAATTCTGCAGCCACTCTTGGTATATCTATTGAGGACATTGATGCAGTAATCCTGTGTATTTGCTTAATGGAATCCATATGCCGCTTTGGCTCTTGTTATTTGCATCAAAATTTTTATTGATGCTGTTTCAAGTGTACAGTTAGGGATAACACAAAAATCACTCTTACCCACCAAACAAAATAAGTACTTTTTAAATCATAATGGATAGCTCCTCTACATATGGTTAGTTTACTTGAATATTTGCCAATCATAACGTCTGGCCTACTAGCTCTCTCAATACTAACTCTAGTGCTTGGCCGAAAGAACCTAAGACTGCAAAGCGAGTATCAGATCTATGCTAGAATGATTGAAGCTAGGGTGAAACTAGAAAGCACAGAATCTTTTGCAAAAATGGCAAAGTCATATTATGCAGAACGCTTTGCTCTTGTTGAGAGTCCCGATCAGTTTTACACACTACGTGCATATATTGATCTGTACGAATTCATCTTCAGATTGCATATGACAGATACAATAGATAAGCAACTATGGTCAAGGTGGGCTTCTGGGGCTAGGGCAATAAAAACGACTCCAAAGTTTCAAGCAGTATGAAATAAGACAAAGAATGTACATACTCGAGATTTTGTGAATTTCATAGACTCTCTATAATCTAACACAAATTGCTGCGTTAAGTGACTGGTAGAAGCACTAGTATTCTCTGCATCATATAAAAATAAGTATTCCCAGTACTTATTGATTCAGCTGCTATTCTGTCACTTTTAGACTCAATTTCAATTGAAGGTCTAAAGAGAAGACGATCCAAAGAGAAGAAAATTATATACTAGATAAAGCAATTGTCAGGTATTACTATTGCTTAGTATAGAACCTATTTTGATGGTCTTTTAGTACAGTTCATTTTCCTTATCAGTGTCAACTATGGCATCAACCTTTTTATCCAAGCTCAGTATCTTACTAAGAAGTTTTTCCTGATGTTGTTGGAAGTGTTGAATTGATTTCAATACTTTATCGTGACTTTCTTCAAGTTGGTTTATGCGTATGAGAGTCTCATCCTGTTTCATGGATGTTTTCTTCTGCATATTATAAATCCACCAACTTATTGCTGCACCAATTATTGCTCCTAAGCCAAGGCTCAAATACGTACTCGAAGCATTTGTCATACCGACACAATTCTTAGTTAATTCAGGCAAACATCCCCAAACCGCGAGAGCTGAAAATAACATACTATAATGAGGATGATCGTTGTTAATGTTATATAATTTACTCTATTTTTTGCTGATTTTAGAAGACTTGGTTTATTGTTCTAGTTGGTATTTCACCTATTTCTTGTCCTTGCTTATCATCATAGCACGTTCTTTTGATTCTGCATTATTATCTGTAGTTGAAGACAACTTCAGTATCTCTTTAGATTTGTCAACCTGCAGAACTTTGCTATTTTTGATTGATTGATTTCACCCTTGCTTAGCAACTCCATTACTTTGGCTCTACGCCATTCAATTATTTGTTGTTGCATTTTTGTGCTCACTTGTTGCACTACTTTACGCTCAAATTTTTCAGATATTGCATATCCACGCTTATAGTACTTCGTGAAACAAAGCTTTAACTCTTACTACTCAAAAGTATTTTCTTTCAATGCTACATGCCTAAGATCTTGCAAGAATAATTCTGTGTTATTCAAATCAATTTATTCGCAATTGGTAAACTAAATGAAAACGTTGCTCCTTTGCCATTACTATTATTCTGTGCCCAAAGCCTTCCGCAATGAGCCTCAATAATACCTTTGCATATGAACAACCCTAGGCCGGTACCAGTTTCTGATTTTGTAACAAACTTTGTATATAACCTTGGAAATATCTGAGGGTCTATTCCTTGACCTGTATCCTGTATGCTAACAACAATTTCCTGATTGTTGTGTTGTTCTTCTTCTTTTTCATGATCTTTCTTTTCTACCATGACAGTTATAATACCTTCTTCATCCTTTGTGAATTTGACCGCATTATTGAGTAGGTTCAATATAACTTGGCTTATTCTTCCTTTATCTGCATAAACAAAAATATCTTGTAAATTACATTCTAGGTTTATTATAGGGTTTTTAGTTTTTGGGTAGGAATATGAGATGATCTTGTTTGTAGTTATATCATCTATAGCACCGGTTATTACATCATTTAGATTGAATTGTTCTTTGTTGAGATTTAGCGACTGACTCTCAATTTTAGTTACATCTAGTATATCTTCTGTAAGTCGCTGCAGTCTCTTTGCATTTCTATTGATAACTTCCAATAATTTTGCTTGTTCTACATCTTTTGTATTTTGCAGAACAATTTCAGCTAGTCCAAGTATAGGTTGTACTGGAGTGCGCAATTCATGAGCTGCTATATTGATAAACTCTTTTTGCATTTTATCATGAATTTTTAGTTGTTCATATAATTCTGATTGTTTCCATAGATTTTCAAATATTGCCACATAAGACAAAACACCTGCCTTACTGTTAGAGTGGGTTGATAGTCCTATAGCTTCATAGAATGTTGATTTGGAATCATCCTTTAATTCCATGACCATAGAATCTTTTCTGTCAACTACTAGAATTGTGGCTTTGGTCTCAGACATCTGTTCGATATATCTGATATCTATTGTACATGGATGACAATATTCTTTTAGTTGCTGTAATTTTTGTTCAACTAAACTATTTGCAGGCATCAGTATTCTAACTTTAACATTTTTTTGTATTGCTGCTTGTACAGCCAATGGTATAGCACCAATCTTATCTTGTCTAATGAAAGCATTTGTAGTTGGGAATATCCATAGTACTTCTTTTGAAGCTGCCTTTACAATATCCAAATACAGATCCCGCGCTCTTGCTGAGCTTGGAATAACTTCAATGTCAGCCAAGTCTATATCAGATTCAATATCTTTTATTCTCTCTGGAGCATCAACTCCATTTTTCCATAACTCTTGAAATATGGAAATAAAATGCTGGATATACAACGGTTCAGTACTAATTAAAAGACTTTGAATTTTCTTTCCTTCTTCCATCTTTTCTATCGTTGCTGACATTTCTTTATCTGAAACACCAAAACTCATAGGTGGCAGATTTTTAACGTGTTTAATTTGAATTCCATAGTTCAGATATATTTTGACTAAATCAACATTGTCTTTTTCTATTCTACTAATATACCTTATACCTTTGTGCTGCCCTTTCTTTTGCTTTTCTAACAGCTTTTTCTTTATATTAAAAAAGTACTTGTAACTATACTGCATTCCACCAGGAGTAAGACATGTAACTAACTGATTTGAATTAGCTGTAAGACGACTGATTTCTTCGATAATTTGATCTGGATCTTCAACTATCCTTGTTTCATAATGTGTTATTCCTTCTTCTATCTCCTTAATCTTCTGCTCAGCTGGTATTGCCCTACTCCAAAAACTATCAAATACAAATTGTCTCTGCTGTTCTACAATTTCCTTTACATTACTATAAACAATGTGAGAAGCTGGCTTTCCTTTTGTATGTAATGTAGCAGGAGCAATGTATTCTGTTTCACTTATGTAAAAATTTCCTTTAATTCCATCTATGTGACGAAGCTCATCTACCATTTTTAGTAATTCCTTACAATACTGCACATTATCCTTAGTAATTTCAGTAACATACCTTAGCCTTATACCTCTTGTCTTAGCATCAAGAAACGCTTTCCTTAGCTCTTCAATTTCAATGGTTAATGAAGGTCTGGTGTAATCTACGCAGGCATCTATTCTACTCTTTGCTTTAGAGGTAAATTGCAATACCGTATCTACTACATTTTGCTCACCATGCAATACCTCTGTCCTTTCACTAATTGTATCTGATGATGAGGGTGCTTCTATAGTCAAAGAGTCATCTCAAAATTACTAATAAATTTGTAAGTATAAAACATTATTGGAAATATTGTGTTATTATCATTGTATTTGTGTATATTATTGCAATTTATAGAAATTTAACAATAATAATGCATATAACTTGTAGCTAATCCAACTTGCAGGATATGTGAGATCTCTCTTTGGCTTTATCCTTTGCTACAAAGCTTCCTGTACTTTGTCTCTTCTCCATTTTGTACTTGATCTTGATGTTCCATACTTGAGCTCAAATGTTCCATTTTCCATGCATGGTTTTAAGTGGAGTGTTCCATTTTTACGCTTTAATAGTATAATGGGAATACTTAGCTTTATCATTTTGCTTAGTCCCATTGTGTAGTATAATATTATACTTCTCTACCAAGAATTCTGCAGATCTTTTCAGAGCCTTTACAAGGTTGCTATACTTGGTAAAGCCATGTCCTTCATCTTCAAAAACCATATATTCTACATCCATATTTTTACTTCTTAATTAGTTGCGAGATCTAGATAGACTGGCTACCTTTGTAGCTAGAAAAACTAATAGTGGAGCAACGTTATTTTATCTATTTAAGTCAATTTTTATATCCCAGTTATCTACTGACAAAAATCGATATGACAATATGTGGCTGCAGATGTATAAAATGTAAGAGTCAACAGCTCGATAGCTTCAAATTCGTTGCCAATGATGGCTTTGATGATATGCATCATACATGTTTATCATGTGACACGCATTTTAGTCATGTTGATGGAGAAACATATAGCATGTGCCAAGTATGTGGCTATGTTAGGCAGGTATAAATTGATATATGTTAGGCAGGTAGGTATAGTATAGCGCAACACCCTAATACTTCTAAACGGCTTTCAAAGGTAAAAAATAAATCTTTTAGGAATTTATCAGAAAGCATATTTATAATTTTGATTGTATCTACTGTAAAGAGCTATTAAGTCTTTGCAGTATCATATAACATTATGTATTTATTATACACAACTATATTATTTCACTATTAGATAATAGTATATATATAAATATCATATATACATGAACTCATTACTAATTCTGTTATAGGTTGTGTTAACATGTATGTTTCAGAATG
>JBKPMB010000245.1:0-2745 GCA_046731995.1 Thermoproteota archaeon
CTTAAAGGGACCTATGCCTTTGTTGCAATTTTCAAAGAAGGCGCTATTAGCGGCGCAAGATTTGACGAGCCATTGATAGTTGGAGTGTTAGAGAATGAATATTTTATCTCAAGTGATATATTGGGATTTCTGAAATATACAGACAAGGCTATTTTTCTTGACAACAAAGATATCGTAGTTATAGAAGACGAGAGGTTGCAGCTATTTAATTTTGAAGGTTACGCCGTCAGGCGGCCAGTCACGCAAGTTGCTTGGGAGTTGGCTGCCGCGGAGAAAGGTGCTTATGCACATTATACACTCAAAGAAATCCATGAACAATCCAGCACAATAGCTGATGCATTAACAAATAATGATCATACACTGCAGAAGTTTTGCCAAATTCTTGCAAATGCAAAGAATATATACATTACTGGAAGCGGTACAAGCTATCATTCTGCTTTGATCCTAAAACTGATGCTTGGCAAATATGCTAAGATCAGGTCGGAAACCATTATGTCTAGTGAATTTGAATATACACTTGGTCCATTGGATGATGATTCTGTAGTAATTGCAATTTCCCAAAGTGGGGAAACAGCTGACGTTTTGCACTCCATTAAATCAGCTAAGCAAACTGGGGCAAAAATACTTTCAATCGTAAATGTCCCAACCTCCTCATTGGCGCGAATCAGCGATTGTTCTTTAACTCTAAATTGCGGGCCGGAAATTGGAGTTGCTGCAACAAAAAGTTTCACGGGGCAGCTCTCAGTCATTTATACCATTGTAGATAAGCTGTGTAGTGGATGCATTAGAATTGCACTGAATAAAGCTGAACTTGTGGCTGCGATACGTCAAGTTCTTTCTATCGAAAATGACATTGCAAGAATGGTTGATGTGGTTCATGACATAAATGACATTTACATTTTGGGAAGATCAATACACTATCCAATTGCTCTTGAAGGCGCATTAAAAATAAAGGAAATAGCATATATTCACGCAGAAGGAATTGCAGCAGGTGAATTGAAGCACGGCCCCCTGGCGTTAATAGATAAGAATACTGTTATGATAGTAATCAATCCGGGCGATACTACGTTCAATGATACACTTTCAAATACACATGAAATAAAGGCTAGAGGAGCAACTGTCATTGGCATCTCTGACAGGGATAACCAAATTTATAACCACTTGATAAAAATGCCACATGTTAGTGATGTATTGTACCCCATGATTGAAGTTATTCCCTTGCAAATCATCGCATATTATCTAGCGCTCAAAAAAAATGTGGACCCAGATTATCCAAGAAATCTGGCTAAATCTGTCACGGTTAAATAAAAATTACGAAAAACTGAGTAGGCAACTTATATGGATCTTATAATCCATGCAAAGCAAACTATGATCTTGGCATAGACAAAACAAGTATTAAAAGGGCCTTGTAATTTTACATGAGTTTTTATTTAACCAAAAATTTTTCCACAACACTTTCATATTCTTTTTCTATTGCTTTTAGCAACACTGTTCCATTTATTTTACCCTTTGACTTGATCATAGATGCAATTGATATACCTCCTGCTCCTACACCCTCCTTCACATAACCTTTTGCAAAAGCATGTAAACCCGGTTTGACAGATTCAGCTAGGTGCAAGTTACATGAATATAACAGAATATCGGTTGATATGGACTTTACAAGACCAACTAGATTTGAAAAGCAATCTTCTGCTACGTAACATGTAGTTCCTATGGATATATTATAAAGTGGTAGCCGCAGAGAATTTAAAATGGCAGCCACTGCACACATCTGTGTTCCGCCTGCAAGTATAACCCTACCTCCGGATGTAACTACTCCTGAAGCAATTCCAGCAACTGAAGGCATCATAGGATCCCCAAATAAAGATATGGCCTTGAATGGTTCGTCTTTCAGATCTCCATAATGGATTTTGGATTTTTCCATGGCCCGTGAGACAACACTGTTCTTTAGTAAATGAGGGTTATCTGGCATACTGCTGCTTACTTTGAATTTGGCATCTATCCCAAGAGCAATCATGACGCCTAATGCTGTAGTAGTTCCTCCAGCAATACTCTCACCTATGACTACCAAATCACTTGTTTTCGCAAATTGTACCCCTAGCGTAAAGCCATAATCGTATAACCGTTTTACATCGTTAAAACGTACCGCAGCGCCTGTTCTAATATTTTCTCCTGGTTCAACGCTAAATGAGATGTATGGAATGGACGGTTTAATTTTTGAACCAGCATCAACTATCAGAAAAGGAATATCAGCCAATTGCAGAGCCGTCCTGGTAATAATACCAGGAGTTGGTTTTCCGTCCGGCGTTGCAGGAACATTATTAATACATTTACAATGCCCATAATAAAGAAATTCAGAATCTGCAGTCGAGGTATACTTTACAAGATCTGAATTCGCACCTGCCATAGTTATGCCTGGGATCTGGCTGGTTTCAGTGTATGATATCACACAGATAAAAATTGGTTTCAGAGTAGAGAATCGCCCCAGTGTCGACGTTGATTCATTTAAGCATTGTATATCAGGGTATCTATCCTGTACTTTTGTTTTGTCCACCGCTACTCGTCAGCTGCCATAAATTGGAGAAATTCTTTCATTGACCTTGGTCTTAGAACGTAATTTGTCCTCTTTTCTTCACCTATCGTGGATGTAGGACGTGGTCCATAATTATGACCAGGATATACAATTAGTGACTCGTCAAGTTTTGCCACTTTCTCAAGCAGACTAGTATACATCTCCCTAGGATC
>JBKPMB010000246.1:0-4496 GCA_046731995.1 Thermoproteota archaeon
TCGTACCAAGCAAAGATGGCATGGATAACATTATGATTACAAATTTGGGTACAAAACAAGTAAGTGCAAATGCTATATTTGGCAGCAGTGTATTTTTTGATGCCACCGGCCAGCCTACAACCTCACTTAGCGTTATGGCCATAGCTGGACCATTATTATCATTTATCGGAATTATTGTTCTGATTATTGGAGGAATATTTCTGTTAAAGGACAGGATAAGAAAAGGAAAATACAACACTGGCAACAACAAGTGAGATAAAATGCTGAGTATTATAAAGATATAATGCCTTGGAGGTTCCAGATATTCCTAGTTGTCTAAAGACTTTCCTGACTGGGAAACATTATACAAAAGCCAAAAGGTAGAGGCTATGCCATGGTACGAAGAAAATCTTGATCCTGATTTAGAAGAAGAATTATATCGCAGAAAAATTACTAATGGTAAATTTCTTGACCTTGGTACTGGCCCAGCGACACAAGCTATATGGCTTGCTAAATACGGCTTTCAGGTTATAGGTTCTGACTTGTCTGAAGCTGCAATCAAAAGAGCAAGAAATGTTTATGCTAATGAGAAAAACATTGATTTTATAGTAGATGATATTATAAATTCCAATCTCAAAGAGAATCAATTTGACTATATTTTTGATCGAGGCTGTTTTCATGTTCTCCTACCGGCAGATAGACAAAGATACATCACCAAGATAAAACAAATACTGAAAGATAATGGAATATTATTCCTAAAATGCTTTAGTGACAAAGAACCTAGGCAGGAAGGTCCATACAAATTTTCACAAGAGTGGATAAGAGGCTTGTTTAATAAATACTTCAGGATAGGTAGTATAAAAGAAACAGTTTATCAAGGAACTCTAGATCCATTTCCAAAGGCATTATTTGCTGTGATGATAAAAAAATTGTAATCCGTTTGTCTACTACCAATTTATTATCATTTTCACATGAGTACTGCTTTTTCTAAGTGATCTTTTATTTTCATTAGCTGCTTATAGTGATGAAATATAATGGACATGAAAATAGGCTGTATCCTTATAGGTTTAGCGGCAAAAGAACAAGCTGAATTATACAAACGACAACTTGAAAACATACCATCAAACACTTTCCTGTCTTTTTTTATCCAAGACTTGGCGAAACACTTTCCATTCTTCTAGTTCTTCTACGCTTGCTATTCTAAATGAAGGAATTGTTCTACCCATCAGGTATTATGATTGCTCATAAGCTAATAAATTACATGACTACTTATGGAATAATGGATATGCAGCCCCGAATTTTATTTTCATGTTGTTTAAAATAAGTATGTCTCATAGACAATTTCAAGGCTTAATCAAGACACGGTTTAATCTACAGAATATCAGTTAGCCGGCCTAAATGCTTCAAGGAACGATTGAACACCAGACAAATATGTCGTGATTGAATTGATGGATATTATTATGGCACGTCTTCCTTTCCCGGAACTTTGATTGACTACTTTTTTAAGATGTATACTATAATCTTTATTTGTTCAGGCCTTAACTTGATTAGAAAATCTGATTAGTATTATGATATTTTACAGAATAATGAAAGATGAGACACGTAATTCATCTTTGTATATAGTGAATCGTATGCCTCTAACCAAGTTTGACAAGACTTACAATTTTCTGTATTTAGCCTACCTGCAACATCACTGTTTGGGTATCCAAGAAAGCCATCTTTTTATTTATAAATGCCCAGCTACTAAGTATATTAAAGAGAGTAGATTATACACAAAATGTATGAATTATCAGGTAAAGAATCAACTACTTATAGAGCTCAAAATTTAAACTCATTTATTGCTGATTGTGCTCTCTTTGATGTCGATGGCGTTCTTGTAGATACAAGAAAATCGTACAATACTGCTATTAGTAAAACTGTAGACCTTGTTATCAAATACGTTACTGGAAGATCTAATCTGAATGGTCTGGTTAACCAAGAAATGATTCTAAAATTTAGGCGTACAGGGGGTTTCAATAATGATGCTGATACAAGTTATGCTATATCCCTTGCAGCATTAAGTAATACTTGTAAGAAGGAGAATAATATCAGTAACATGAGGAAGTTCATTTCTTACATAGCTAGTAATGCAAATGAAGATGGTATTACCTCTGTTGAAAAATTCTTGGCATCGCCATCTATATCTTCGTTTAATGATAATACTCAAAAGCTCAAAGAACTATTGGCATATCCAGGCCCAGTTGGCAAGAGCTTTGTGGCAACAGTCTTCGATGAGATTTTCTACGGACCGGAACTCTTCAGAAAAAGATATGGATTTGAACCAAAATACTATTTTGGAAAACCACTAATTGAAAAAGATAAACTTGTAGTCACTAGGAGTACAATAAATACCATCTCAGACATGTTCGACGGCAATATTGCAATAATCTCAGGTAGAAGTAAATTAGCCACTAAACACTCTCTAGGATCTATATTTGATATTTTCAATCAAAATGCATCTGTGTTTCTTGAAGACGAGGATCGCAAACACTCTAAACCCAATCCCTATGCAATAAAAAAAGCTATGGATATAATGGGAGCTAAAACAGCTATTTATGTTGGAGATTCAACAGAAGACTTGTTAATGTCCCAAAAGGTAAAAAATAGCACTGGAAGTAGTAAAATAATCACATTTTTCGGCATTTATGGATTCAGTATTAGACCTGCAGATACTTTTCGCCAATTTAAACAGAATAAAGTAGATGCAATAATTGAAAATGTCAATCAGTTACCAAATATATTAAATAAAGCATTAGTAAAATTGTGATTGTCTTGACTACTATCTCTCCCACCTCCGCCTCTAGTACTCTTGAAAGAACTGCTAAGACTGAAAGAATCACTAAAGAGACTTCTGTTACAGCAGAGGTGAAAATAGAGGGCTCTGGCAAAGTAAATGTCAAAACAAGTCTTCCATTCATAGATCATCTCATTACCGCTATTGGTAAACACGGTATGGTAGATATTAACCTGATTGCTAAATCCAATGATGGCATTATACACCATCTTATAGAGGATATTTCTATTACGCTTTCTCAAGCTATAGATAAAGCACTTGGTAATAGATCTCGAATTGCTCGTTTTGGATATGCAATAGTTCCGATGGATGAATCTCTAGCGTACGTGTCAATAGATCTTGTGAGACGTCAATTCTGCAATATACAATTAAAATTAAGTAGGGACTCTATTGAAGGAATTGCGAGAGAAGACCTTGAACACTTTGTAATTTCTCTTGCACAGAATTTGAATGCATGTACTCACATAATTATTGAATATGGAGAAAACGATCATCATAAAATTGAGTGTGCAATAAAGGCGTTTGCAATATCTCTTCGGATGGCAGCTAGCATTGACAGGAAGTTAAAAGGAGTACCTAGTACAAAAGGAACAATGTAATGAGCAAGAAGATAGCAGTATTTGACTATGGTGCTGGTAACCTTTTCAGTTTAAAAGCAGCATTTGAAAGGAATGGTGCGGAAAGTGTTTCCATTGTCCATGATCTGAAGAACCTAGGCAAATTTGATGGGCTAGTTCTGCCAGGAGTAGGCAATTTTGATCCTGCCATAAAATCAATAGAGCATGATAGAGAGATTCTTATCAAATCCGTTGACCAAGGCATGCCAGTGCTTGGTATTTGCCTTGGTATGGAGATGTTATTCAATAAAAGCGAAGAGGGAACGCTAGAGGGACTTAAAATACTTGATGGAGAAGTGATAATGCTGCCTAAGCAAAGGGTTAAGATTCCTCACATGGGCTGGAACAATATTGAAATAATCAATAAAAAAAGCAAGTTGCTAGAGAACATTGAAAATAGTTCATGGGTATACTTTGTCCATTCTTATCATATAAGTCCAAAAAATAAAAGCATAGTAGCTGCCAATTCTGAATATGGAATTAGTATTTCAGCACTAATTGAAAAGGGCAACCTTTTTGGCACTCAATTCCATCCTGAAAAATCAGGCATAGTAGGTACAACTATGATCAAGAATTTTTTAAGAGTATGTGCTAAAAAGAAATGAAAATAATAACAGCGATAGACATTATGGATGATGATGTTGTTCGACTTATTAAAGGCAATCCCGATAGCAAGATAACATATAGTAAAGATCCTGTCGCAATTGCGAAGAAATGGGAGATGGAAGGAGCAGACATGCTCCATGTTGTTGATCTTGATGCAGCTCTAGGTACTGGTAAAAACAATATTAGAATAATTACAGATATAATTAGAGCAGTAAATATACCAGTTGAGGTAGGAGGTGGTATCAGATCAATTGAAGCTGTAAATGAGATGCTCAGTAAAAATGCATCAAGAGTTGTAATAGGTACTATGGCCTATAGACAACCAGATTCAATAAGGCATCTTGCTAAAAAAGTTGCTCAGAAAGTTGTCATTTCAATTGATCAGAATAAGGGTAAGGTGATGATAAACGGATGGAGGGAATTTACTGGTTCAGACGTTAATGATGCAATAAAGCTATTTT
>JBKPMB010000247.1:0-3231 GCA_046731995.1 Thermoproteota archaeon
GTGGTGAAGAAAACTGTGAGACCCATTTTTACCTGATTTTTGATATAATCTAAAAGCAGTCGCCTAGCAGAAGGATCTAAACCTACTGTTGGTTCATCAAGAAAAAGCAGATCCATTTCGTGTATAAACTCACGTGCAACTTGAACTCTTCTCCTTTGACCTATAGAAAGTTCATCGTTCTTAACATTTCTAAGAGACTCTAGATCGAATGTATTGAGGATTTCATTTATTTTTTCCTTTCTAATTTTTTTATTTAGTCCCCATAACATACCATACAGATCAAGTGCTCTTTCTACTGTCAAATTTGTTTCAAAACTAGGATTCTGAGATACGACGCCTATTCTCTTTTTAATTTCTAATTGATTTTTCATAAGGTCTTTTCCAAAAACGTATATACTTCCATATGATGGCCTAAGAAGAGTAGTGAGAATTCTTAATGTTGTAGTCTTTCCAGCACCATTTGGACCTAAAAAACCAAAGACTGTTCCATACTCCACATTAAATGTAATATCATTTACTGCATATGCAATATTCTTGCCATACCGTTTTCTGAGATTGGAAACAGAAATGCAATATTCATTTTGAATTTTGGACAACATAGTTCCCATCCATACTTTACATCTTTATTGTTTTAGAATTAGGACTTTATTATCATATAGTATATAGAGATTTTGGGAGGTATATACATGTGTAAAATATGGCTACATCTACCAAGGTAGGCTACAAAGAAGGACTAATTGTACAACAACAACAACAAACGCAAGGCTTCTGATCTTTCTACTCAATCCCAACTTCTGAAGCTTCTTCCTTTTTACTCAGTTTGGAGAGCAGTGAACAGGGCAAGATTAACGCTGCTCCTGACGCGACTATGAATATTGCTATAGCTACTATCGAATAGTTCATTGTTATAGCAGATAGTAATAGCTATGATATATACTGTATTATTATTCTTACATAAAACCACGCAAACTCGCTATTTCTATCCTCTGAGCGTGGGATTTGAACCCTCAAGCCATGATCGGGATTCTATCATGTATCCAACTAAACAACCAGCTATGTCCATTGTATAAGTTATACTCCCTCTCCTTATGTAGATCCATTGCTTTTAATGACATCTTTTACTCTCAAATTTGTTCCTCCTCATGGTTTGCAGAAATATATGTGAGAAACTATACTCAAAGGTAGTATTTGGCATAAGCAATTACTATCTTGGTCAGAAATATTGCAGAAGATGTGAAGTTTACATGTATAACGATAGCATGTTTTGCCCATGCTGTGGTATGCAGCTAAGACTTACACCAAGTAGTAGAAGATGTAAAGAAACACTCAGAAGAAGAAAAGCTGTTAATGCAGAAATGGTTGACAATTAATGGATCAGTCTTCGAATCTGAGCGAAGAAATCAAATCATGGGAACGCTTTGAGTACGCCCTAAAGGAAGAAAATAGACTTCTCTTTAAGAAGATGCTTGATGAATGCGGAGAAAATGAAGATTATATGAAAGCTGCTGGCTCCAAAGATGAATACTTTTCTGCCGAATCATTATTTATGGTCTTGATATTGCAGCAGCAATAGACAATAAAGGATTTGATTGCCAAAGTGTCAGAGCGTAAAAAGCCAAAATGACGATAATATTTTGCTGCTAACTCTATCTGTAGCAAAAATTTATTGGGGATTTGTATTGTATGCTGGTAATCCTCTTTCAGAGGGTGGTGTCTGAAGCGTTTTTGGATCTGTTATGACCGGTTTATATGGGAGGCCATATTGTTGTCTTAATTCTTGCTGCTGTCTCTGTAGTGTATCTGATGAGTAAGTAGGTCCTATATGACCAATCCAAACATACAAAAGTATCACAACAGCAAGAGATATTCCTATTACTAATATCGCCCATGCAACAGGAATAAGTCGATTTTGATATCCTGATTCTTCTTCTTTATGTTGATGTCCAGCAGACATATTAGGAATTTTTTCCTTTGTAGATATTATTCTCTTTTAGAATACTAATAACTGCTGGAATCTCCAGATCAAGCTGCATTGCAATAAACTCTTCTGCTATACCTGATTCATATAAATTGATAACAACTCTTTTTTGTTTCTCTTGTGAGACTGGCCTATTATAGTGAAACGTTGTATGGTTTAACATAGTTGCTCCACCATTCCT
Organism: Thermoproteota archaeon; assembly: GCA_046731995.1. Classification (GTDB taxonomy): domain Archaea; phylum Thermoproteota; class Nitrososphaeria; order Nitrososphaerales; family Nitrososphaeraceae; genus JAFAQB01. The sequence goes on from JBKPMB010000247.1 coordinate 2,160, forward strand.
TCCAATAATATTAATGGTATGAATAAGTAGGTTATATAACATTGATTAACATAGTTAATTCACTAGAGATAGTTTAGTCGATTAGTGCATTAAATCCAGTGCCATCTTCAATTCAGCTATTGGAACTGAGTTTGGCGCTCTGCAGATCAAATTACATTCAATTCCTTAATAGTAAGTAATCGTACCATATACCTAGTGCAACAAATTGACAGCACAAGCAGCCGGCGGTTATAGATGCCCTGCATGCGGTATGATATTTAATTCGCTATCAGATCTAGATGCGCATATCAAAGAAAAGCATAATAGTACTGAAGGAATAAATACATGATATATGCCACGTTTTTTCAATCATCTTTTTCTCTAAAGCTATAAAACTTCAAAGCTAATCTAAAGGCATCAAATATGTCGTTGTATGATGTGGCTTCTTTATCTAAAACACCATCATTATCCACAGCAGTTCTAAGTGAAGTTATTAGTTTATCAAACTTGTCTGGATTAATAGCTATTCTACCACCATCCCGTTTTAATTATTTTGCAGTGACCAAGCATAGCTTTGTGCTCTTTATGAAGTTGACAGGAACTACTTTCATGTCTTTGCTCCAGCTATCTTAGTCCTTCTGATCTGTATCTGGCAATCACTTTATCATAGTCTGGATCTTCACCTATTTGCAGCTATAGTGATTTGATAAAAGATGGATTAGCACCATCAATGTATACCGAGTCTACATTATACTTTGACATTAATCCATAGATAGTGGAATGCAAGACAAATTTGACTCAATTAACCCACCCAGCGTAACGGCCGCAGCAATACTGACCTTACTACAGAATCAGGGTTAATGTTATTAGATTAAAGACAGCAGTCATAGAATATATGGATAAAGGTAATACTAATATTAAACAAGACAAGGAGGAGGAAGAAGAACAGAGGAAAGTCAAACAGTTAAACCAAGAAATTATGTTCGTTTTTGAGAAACATGCCGCATCTTTCGCACATGCTTCAGCAGCTTTACTTAATGTATTGCATTTTATTTCAGAAAGGTACGGAAAGGCGCATCCGGAGAATAGAAAG
>JBKPMB010000248.1:0-2081 GCA_046731995.1 Thermoproteota archaeon
AATACAATCAGGCATTCCCAAGCAACCCTATTTTGAGTTCAGCCAAAATTGCGTGAAAACAAGCGAAAACAGATGATAATATATGATAACGACTTTATAATAGTCGGCAGAAAAGAGATTACACATGGAAACCACCTGGCAACATGGTATACAAGCTGGTAACAGGTTATTTTTGTTTTAAATGCGGCTTTTATAATTATAGTAGATATATGTGACAATAGACTTTGATTCAAACCGTATGTTAAGTAAGAAAGAAAGAAAGAGAGGAATATGTTTTAGACCTGCACTTTAATCAGAACAGAAACTATAGGCAAATAACAAAAGAGAAACATAGTTTTTGTATCTCTCCTTCAGAGAAATAGATGATATTGTAGAATGACTTGCACGATTACTAATAGGGCATTAAGCCGATCCAATAAGGAGAATAATGAGCTTAACTTCCAATAGCGATAAGGTTTTTACAAAACTTGACTTTCATAAGAGAAAACTTCTCTCTTACGCAGGGTCTGTAATTGTCACATGAATTATATTTGCCAATTAAAATGCATCATATCAGGTACGTCGATGGCAGTAGTATTAGAATTACTCAAGCCGTTTATAGAATTTATTACATCATTTATAGGACAACTGGGATATAGTGGAATCTTCTTTTTAATGATCCTAGAAAGCGCTTTAATTCCTATACCGAGCGAAATTATAATGCCATTTTCAGGCTTTCTTTCATCAACGGGCAGGTTGGATCCATTTTTAGTAACATTGTCCGGATCACTTGGAAACGTTGTTGGCTCAGTATTGACGTATTATTTAGGAATAAAGGCAGGTCGAAAAGTTATTTTGAAATATGGAAAATACATACTCTTCAGAAAGGAACACTTGGAAATTACGGAAAACTTATTCAGAAGGTATGGTGATAAAATATCTTTTGCGGGACGACTGTTGCCTGGAATAAGGACCTATGTTTCCCTACCGGCAGGAATAGGAAAGACTGACTTTAAGAAATTCGTAATATACTCTTTTGCTGGATCTCTAGTATGGAACTCAATGCTAGTTTATGTAGGCATGAACCTTGGCAGAAATTGGAAAAATATAGACAAGTATTCTGTATACCTTGACGTTGCCGCAGTTTTGTCTGTAGCAGTATTCATAGTGTGGTTTGTATATAAGACAAAAAGAAAGTCAAACGCGATCACAAAGTAGAATTACAAGGACTACAAAACTAGCAAATACATTGGTTACTACAACTGCTGATAGCTCGATACAGGTTAGATACCTTTTCACTCAATAACTTGCTACAATAACAGTGATGTATTGTTATATCTACGTATTGAGAAAACTAAGCCTTTGTTCCAATCTCTCGACTGCCTATTAATCTATATTTTCTCTTCTTTGCTATTATTGCAGACATTAAAGCTCCTAGATATAATGCAATTCCAACTAGCAAATTGCCACTAAAGCCTATGACCATAGATGATATTGCAGTAAGCACCGTTGCTATCACTGATGCAACCACGTTTACACCATAAAGTAGTGTAATGTCTTCAGACTTGCTACGAGGTTGTTGGTGGGAAGATGACTCAGATGCCATTCTAGTAATTGATGGGAATTGAAATCCCATCAAAAGACCTGCAGGTGACAAGAGTGCAAAGGTTAACGCAATTCTCTCATATATGGGCAAAACTATGCTAAAACTTATAATATTTTGTAGGAATGTATAATGTGCTAGCAGAATTGCAGCTAAAATAGGTATTGATATTATTACTGCTCTATATGGATTTTTACTAAATATCCTTCCACTCATATATGCACCTATTCCACTACTTAGCAGGATTGAAAATAGTATAACTGTTAAGGCCATTATAGGAGTTCCAAGAAGCAATAAGAATTTTTGGATAAAAGTTATTTCTAAAAATATAAAACCAAACCCTATACATATCACGAATGTAATGTGGAACATCGATGTTGATGACGAAGTTAAACTAATTTTGTTCAGCCTTAAATAGTATATCAAAAGTAAAACAAGTATCAGCGATACTACTAGCACTGTCTCTAAGAGCAGTATCATCTGAGCTGGAATCTGCTCT